>CAIVGK010000191.1 GCA_903905475.1 uncultured Burkholderiales bacterium
GTGCCGTTCGAGCCGTTTTGCGCTTGCACGGCGAGTTCACGCATGCGTTGCAGCACGTCGGTCACGGTGGCCAGCGCGCCTTCAGCGGTTTGCGCCAGCGAGATGCCGTCGTTGGCGTTGCGCACCGCCACGTTGATGCCCTTGATCTGCGCGTTCATGCGGTCGGCAATCGCCAGACCGGCCGCGTCGTCCTTGGCGCTGTTCACACGCAGGCCCGACGAAAGGCGCTCCATGGACGTCGCCAACGCACCTTGCGACTGCGACAGGTTGCGCTGAGCGTTCAGCGAGTTGAGGTTGGTGTTGATGGTCTGGGCCATGGTGGAAGCTCCCGAAAAATCCGATGACAAAACCGGATCGAAGACCCGATGGATTCAGGCTTTTCAAAAGGGCGGCCTGAGACTCCATTTTTTCAACAGGTCGGGGAGATTCGATCGGCGAAAAAGCCGCCCTTCCCCGGTTCATTTCTCGCATCAAGGGCCTCGAACCACAGCAACTCACACCCACGAAAAAGCCGCCCCGAGGGGCGGCTTCGCGGTGACACGGACCACGCCGTGACAGTTCGCGATCAACGCAGCAGCGACAGCACCTGGTTGGGCAACTGGTTGGCCTGCGCCACCATCGCCGTGCCGGCTTGCTGCAAGATCTGCGAGCGCGCCAGGTTGGCCGTTTCCGAGGCGAAGTCCGCGTCCATGATGCGACCGCGTGCCGCGTTCTGGTTTTCGCCCGTGACTTGCAAGTTGTTGATCGCGAACTGGAAGCGATTGATCATGGCGCCGTACGTGGCACGTGAGGTCGAGATGGTGTCGAGCGCCGTGTCCAGCGCAGCGACTGCCGTCGAGGCCAGCGCCGACGTCGTCACGCCGCCCGCCACGGTGGTGACCGTCGCGGTGGTGATCGTCAGCGTGTCGCCGTTGTTGGCACCGATCTGAAAAATCTGCGCACCGGCGCTGGCACCCACGATGGCCGTGCCGTTGAACTTGGTCTGCGCCGCGATGCGGGTGATTTCAGCGCTGAGCTGCTGGTATTCCGTGTCGAGGTTGGCGCGGTCGGTGGTGCCGTTCGAGCCGTTTTGCGCTTGCACCGCGAGTTCACGCATGCGCTGCAGCACGTCGGTCACGGTGGACAGCGCGCCTTCAGCGGTTTGCGCCAGCGAGATGCCGTCGTTGGCGTTGCGCACCGCCACGTTGATGCCCTTGATCTGCGCGTTCATGCGGTCGGCAATCGCCAGACCGGCCGCGTCGTCCTTGGCGCTGTTGATGCGCAGGCCGGAAGACAGCCGCTCCATGGACGTCGCCAGCGCGCCCTGTGAAGCCGAAAGATTGCGCTGAGCGTTGAGCGAATTCACGTTGGTGTTGATGGTCATTGGCATGATGTGTTCTCCTGTCAGTTAGATGAGACCCGGCCTAGCCGCCGGCGTTAACTCGGACCGTTCGGGGACCCTCCCCTTGCTGCCCTTGCCTGTACCCGTGCACGAGACGGTTTCGACCCGTCCACTGGCACCACCCGCGCTAGTCAACCGTGGTCTCGCAGTCCTTGAAGATGTCTGCTCAACGTGGGCCGGCTAACCGGACAACGACTCTGTTGCCAGACCCGTTGGAGCATTTATCGGAGGCGCCGCGACTCAACTTGAGTTTTCGCAAGCAACATTTCTTGAAGAAATTCGCTCAAGTTTTTCGAGCGGCGATCAACGCATGAGCCAGCCCCATGACGTTCTTTTCCGGGGATCGGGCCCGCGAGACCACCGCAGGGGCCACCGACAATGACCGCACCATGGGCACCACCACACACGCCATCGCTTTGGTCATGATCGTGCGCAACGAGGCGCGCTGCCTGGCGCGTTGCCTGAGCAGCGCGCGTGCCCATGTGGACGACCTGCTGGTGCTCGACACCGGCTCGACCGACGGCACGCCCGACATCGCACGTCAGTGCGGCGCACGCGTGGCGCACTTCCACTGGGTCGATGATTTTTCGGCCGCACGCAACGCGGCGCTCGCGCAAGTCGACGCACCGTGGCGGCTCGTGCTCGATGCCGACGAGTGGATCGACTCGGGCGCGCCGGCCCTGGCCGCGCTGCGCTCGCAAGCGCCTGACTTCATCGGCTTGCTCAGCGTCGACAGCCAGGTGCGCGATGAATCGGGTGGTGTGCAGCACGCGCCAAGCTGGCTGCCTCGGGTGCTGCCGCGCGGCGTGAGCTACGCCGGGCGCATCCACGAGCAGCCGTTGTCGGCGCTGCCGCGCCAGCGACTCGATCTGCACATCGGACACGACGGCTACCTGCCGGAGCACTTGAGCCCGAAGCGCGGGCGCAACCGCACCTTGCTCCATGCCGCACTGGCCGAACACCCCGACGACGCCTACTGGCGCTATCAGCTGGGCAAGGACTTCGAGGTGCACGGCGACCACGCGCAGGCGCTGCCGCACTATCAGGCGGCCTGGACGGCCGGGGAGTCAGGCGCCTCATGGCGGCATGACCTGCTGCTGCGCTTGCTGTTCACGTTGAAGAAGCTCGGCCACTTCGAGGCGGCACTCGAGCTGGCCGGAACTGAGCAGACGCACTGGCAGCATTCGCCCGACTACTTCTTCACCCTCGGGGACGTGCTGCTTGACGCCGCACTGGCGCGACCGGCCCTGGCCGCCGAGTGGCTGCCGATGATCGAGCTGGCCTGGCTGCGCGCCATCGAGATCGGCGAACAGCCCGACCTGCCCGACACCGTGCGCGGCCGCGGCAGCCACCTGGCCGCACACAACCTGGCCGCGTTTCACGAAAGCCTCGGCCACGCCGACCAGGCCGCACTGTGGCGCGAGCGCTCAAGGCGGTGGCGTGCAGGTGGCGGCTGAATAGCCCTCGAGCGGTGGCGCTTTTCAGGCCACCACCCGCGCCGCGCCGCACTTAAGCTGGGCTGACAAGACACTTCCTGGCGCCGGCTACGGCGCGCAAGACCATGGCCCTGAATCTGCCGAACCCGGCGCCACCCCAAGCGGGCAACGCGGCCCACGAGCGCGCCCGTCGCAGCTGGCTGGCCGGTCAGCCGCTGGCCGAACGCGGCGACTGGTCGAACGCCGCCGAGAAATTCGATCAGGCCTTTCGTTCGCACGCCGACGGAGCCTACGGTCTGGCCGCCGCGCACGCGCTGATCTGCGCCGCGCAGCCCGGGGCGGCCATCAGCCGCACCCAAGCGCTGCGCCAGCAGCACCCGGCTCTGGCGCTGGCCTACACGCTCGAATCCCACGCGCTGCTCGAACTCGGGCGCCCCGGTGAAGCCGCCGACTGCCTGCTGGCGCTGCCGGCCGAGGCACCCCGCGACCGAGCGCACTGGCAGTCGCTGGGCATGGCGCTGCAGCGCAGCCAGCGCCACGACGAAGCGATCGGCGCGTTCATGCAGGCGCTCGCGCTGAAGATGGACGACGCGGTGCTGCACTTCTATCTGGGCATGTCGTTCAAGGACAAGGGCATGAAGTCCGAGGCGGCCGAATGCGTGCGCACCGCGCTGCTGATCGGACTGAACGCCAGCGAGCTGTCGGCGCGCGCTCAGTTGGTGTTTCTCGAGCGCGAAGCCTGCCGCTGGGCTGCCGCCGATGACGAGATGCACAAGCTGCTGGCCGCGCTGCGCGCCGCGCCCAACGACCGCGCGGTCGAAACCGGCCCGTTCGTTCATGCGGTGCTCGGCGACGACCCGCTCGATCTGCTCAAGGCCGCCAGGCTCTACGCGCTGCGCGTCGCCTCGTTCGTCACGCCGCTGCCGCGCCGCAGCGCACACGCGCACGCGGGACGGCTGCGCATCGCCTACTTGTCAGCCGACTTCCATCA
>CAIVGK010000192.1 GCA_903905475.1 uncultured Burkholderiales bacterium
CCGTAGCCGGGGTTGACCGACATCAGCAGCACCAGATCGAGCTGCTCGAGCACGTGGTCGAGGCAGTGCAGCGGGGTGGCCGGGTTGAGCACCAGCCCGGCCTTCATGCCCAGCGAGTGGATCAGCTGCACCGTGCGGTCGATGTGCTCGCTGGCTTCGGGGTGGAACGAGATCAGCGAGGCGCCGGCCTGCGCAAACATCGGGATCAGCGCGTCGACCGGCTTGACCATCAGGTGCACGTCGATGGGCACCGGCTGGCCGTCGCGCACGGCGTACGGCTTGATGGCCTGGCACACCAGCGGACCCACGGTCAGGTTGGGCACGTAGTGGTTGTCCATCACGTCGAAGTGGATCAGGTCGGCCCCGGCGTCGATGACGGCGGTGACTTCCTCGCCGAGGCGGGCGAAGTCCGCAGACAGCAAGCTGGGGGCGATGCGCAGGGTCGGGCTCGTCATGGGGGTGTGCCTTGCAAGGGGTGGCGGCCAAGGGGCCGAACCGGCGTATTTTCCGGCGATTCGCCGATCTGCAAAGGCGTGGCGTTAACCTCGCGCTCGCGCCATGCGGCGCTGCCTGCCAGAACCCCCGCCACCGAGAGCTCGCCGACGCCATGCGCGCGGCCCCCCCCAGACCATGTGGATCGTTCGCTACGCCCTCAGTCGCACCTACAGCATCGGCGTGCTGGCCATCTTGCTGGTGCTCGTGGGCACGCTGTCGGCGCGGCGCATGTCGACCGACATCCTGCCGTCGGTCGACACGCCCAGCGTCAGCGTGATCTGGACCTACTCCGGGCTCAATGCGCGCGAGATGGCCGCCAAGATCGCCTCGTTCGGCGAGCTGGTGATCCTCAACAACGTCGACGACGTGCTCGAGGTGCGCTCCGAAACCACCGACGGCGTGACGATCATCAAGGTCGACTTCCAGCCCTACGTGGAACTCAGCCTGGCGCTCACGCAGATCAACTCGGTGTCGCAGACCATCTTGCGTCGCATGCCCACGGGCACCTCGCCGCCGCTGATCGTGCGCAACTCGGCGTCGAGCCAGCCGGTGCTCAACCTGGTGCTGAGCTCCGACACCCTCGACGACAGCGCCCTGTACGACTTCGCCCGGCTGCAGCTGCGCGGTCAGATCCAGACCATTCCGGGCGTGCGCATGTCGCTGCCCTACGGCGGCGCGTCGCGTCAGGTGATGGTCGATCTCGATCCGGGCGCGCTGCAGACCTTCGGCCTGACGGCCTCCGAGGTGAGCGCGGCGGTCTCGGCGCAAAACCTCACGCTGCCGTCGGGCACGCTGCGCGAGGGCCGCACCGAATACAAGGTGGCGATCAACGCCAGCCCGAGCGCGGTGGCCGATTTCGCCGAGCTGCCGATCCGCCAGGTCGACGGCCGCGTGGTGCGCCTCGGCGACGTGGCCAGCGTGCGCGACGGCCCGGCGGTGCAGACCAACCTGGCGCGGCTCAACGGCGCCAACGCGGTGCAGGTGTCGATGCTCAAGCTGGGTGGCGCGTCCACCGTGGACATCGTCGACCAGATCCTCGCGCGGCTGCCCGAGATCCGCGCGACCGCGCCGCCCGGCATGCGCATCGAGCCGCTGTTTGACCAGAGCGTGTTCGTGCGCGCGGCGGTGCGCAACGTGCTCCACGAGGGCGTGCTGGTCGGCTTGCTGGTGGCCGCCGTGGTGCTGCTGTTCATCGGCAGCCTGCGCTCGACGCTGGTGGTGCTGACGTCGATTCCGCTGGCGCTGCTCGGCTCGGTGGCCGCGCTGCACGCCACCGGCCAGACCTTCAACCTGATGACGCTGGGCGGCCTGGGCCTGGCCATCGGCATCCTGGTCGACAACGCGCTGGTCGAGATCGAGAACTGCAACCGCCGCATCGCCGCGGGCGAGCCGGTGCGCGAGGCCATCCTCAACAGCGCCGGCGAGGTGGTGTTTCCGGAGTTCGTCTCCACGCTGTGCATTTGCATCGTGTTCCTGCCCATCTTCTTGCTGACGGGCGTGCCGGCGTATGTGTTCAAGCCGATGGCCTGCGCGGTGGTGTTCGCCATGATCGGCAGCTTCTTGCTGTCGCGCACGCTGGTGCCGTGCCTGGCGTACCTGCTGATTCCCGGCGAGTTGCGGCGCCGTGCGGCGCACGGGCTCGACGCCGTGGAGCGCGTCCACCACCACGTCGAGCGCGCGCTCGATGCCGTTCGCGACCGCTACGTCACGCTGCTGCAGCGGCTGGCCTTGCGGACCTGGCTGCTGTGGATCATCGTGCTGGCCACGCTCGGCGTGGGCGTGATCGGCGCTCGCCAGCTGGAGCAGGGGTTCTTCCCGCGCACCGACGCCGGCCTCATGCGCTTGCACGTGCGCGCGCCCACCGGCACGCGGCTCGAGGAAACCGCACGCCTCTTTTCGGACGTGCAGCTGGCCATCCGGCGCGTGGTGCCCGCCCACGAGATCGACGTGATCACCGAGGTGATCGGCCAGCCCGAGCCCGTGAACCTGGCCTGGATCGACAGCGCCGCGGCGGGCAGCTTCGATGGCGAGATCGACATCGAGCTCATCCCTGGCCACGCGCCCATCACGCAGTACCAGGCCGCGCTGCGCCGCATGCTGGCGGCTGACTTTCCGCAGCTCATCGTGTTCTTCCGACCGGCCGACACCACCGCGCTGACGCTGGCCGGCGCCTCGCCCACCGACCTCGACTTCCGCGTGGTCGGGCGCGACGTGCCGGGCAACCGCGAGGCCGCCGCCAGCCTGATGGCCGCGCTCAAGAAGACCCCCGGTGTCGAGGACGTGACGCTGCGCCAGGTCTTCGACTTGCCGCAGATGTACATCGAGGTCGACCGCACCCGCGCCTTGCAGCTCGGCGTGACCTACCAGCAAGTGGCCAGCGCGGTGCTGTCGGTGCTGGGCACCTCGGGCACG
>CAIVGK010000193.1 GCA_903905475.1 uncultured Burkholderiales bacterium
CCTCCAGCACCTGCTGGCCGACATCCAGGACGTTCGCGAGCGGGTGCGTGGTGCCTTCTATGCCGACCTGTTCCTGATGCTGGCCAACGCCACCGACACCCGCATGACAGCGACCGAGGTGGCTGAACGTCACGAGGAGAAGCTCCTCATGCTGGGCCCGGTGCTCGAGCGCCTGCACAACGAGCTGCTCGACCCGCTCATCGAGACCACGTTCTCGCGCATGGTGTCTGCCAACCTCCTGCCGCCGCCGCCAAAGGAGCTGCAGGGCATGCCCCTCAACGTGGAGTTCGTCTCGATGCTGGCCCAGGCGCAGCGGGCGATTGGCACCAACAGCGTCGACCGCTTCGTGGCCAACCTCGGCGTCGTGGCGCAGATGAAGCCTGATGTCCTGGACAAGTTCGACCCGGACCAGTGGGTTGACAGCTATTCCGACATGCTGGGCGTTGACCCCAAGCTCATCGTTGCCAATGACCAGGTGGCCGTGATCCGCAACAGCCGGCTCAAGGCGCAGGCCGCACAGGCCCAGCAGGCAGCGATGCAGCAGCAGGCCACCACCATGAAGGACATGGCTGCGGCCAAAACCGGTGGCGACCAGAACGCGCTGACCGACATCATGAACATGTTCAGCGGCTACAACTCACCATCTCCAGTCGAGGTCCAGAATGGCTAAGGGAACCCTTCTCTACAGCAGCATGGCAGACGACGTGGCGGACCCAGGGCAGGCCAGCCGCTTCGTTGCGCGCATCCTCGATGCCGTGACTGCCATCCACAAAGTCCACTTGATGACGACAGGGCCTGGCTCTTTTGCCGCGCATGAGGCGCTGGGCGAGGCCTATGACGACCTGCAGGAAGGGGCAGATAACCTGGCGGAGAGCTTCATGGGCTGCAATGAGACGGCGCTCGCGTTCCAGGGTGTTGATGCCAGCCGCTACTCTGCCGAGGTCCGCGCCATCTACGAGTTCATCGAAGAGAACCGCGCGATGATGGGCAACGAAAGCCACATCCAAAACCTCGTAGACGATGTCCTCGACAAGCTTGCGCGCCAGCTCTTCAAGCTCGACCGTCTTGCCTAGATCCCAGGAGACAGACCATGACCAAGCCGACCTTCAACGTAGACAACAATCCAAACCCCGCCGATCGGCATATGGCCATCACGCCGAACGACGCGACAGTGCTCGACCCGATCCCGCGCGCCCTCAAGGTGACCGTCGCTGGCAATCTGGCCATTGCCGATGCCGATGGCACCGCAATCACCTATCCCGTGAGCGCTGGCGACATCATCCCGTTCCGTGCCACCACGGTGCTTTCGACGGGGACCACGGCGACCGTCGTCGCGTGGTATTGACATGCTGGGGATCGATCTTTCCATCCCCAGCGTAGCTGCTGCAGCCCGGCCGTTTAGTCCGCTTTCGCTGTTCGCATCGGGAGAGCAGGGCGTCTGGTACGATCCCGGCGACCTGAGCACCCTGTTCCAGGATAGCGCAGGCACCACCCCGGTCACTGCTGTAGACCAGCCGGTCGGTTTAATGCGTGACAAATCTGGGCGCGGCAATCACGCGAGTCAAACCAGTGATACGTCGCGGCCACTTCTCCAACAGGACGGCAGTGGTCGGTATTACCTGCTTTTTGACGGCTCGAACGACAGCCTTTCTACTGCCAACATTAACCTCAGCGCAACAAATAAGATGGGCTTGTTCGCGGGTATCAGAAAGCTGAGTGACTCGGTTGTTGGCATCGTGGCTGAGTTTAGCGCCAACGGCGGAATAAATAACGGCATCTTTATTTTAACTGCGCCTAATGATGCAGCCAACGCAAACTATGGCTGGTACTCTAAAGGTACGGGTCTTTCACAGGTGCTAGCATCACCATATGCAGCACCTATTACGCATGTCATAACTGGCATTGGTGATATTGCGTCTGATTCAGCTTTGTTGCGTTTGAATGGCACACAGGTCAGTTCAAACGCAACAGACCAAGGCACAGGCAACTACGGCAACCACCCACTCTTCATTGGACGCCGCAATAACTCCTCGCTCCCTTTCAACGGACGCCTCTACCACTTTATCGTCCGTGGGGCAGCGTCGTCATCAGCTCAAATCGCTGCAACAGAAGCTTGGGTAAACACCAAGACCGGCGCCTACTAGCCGTACCCGTAACAAGGTAGGCGGCCGATATAACGGCGCTATGAGCGAATACGATCCAACCGATCTCCGCGGGCAGGAGCGGACCAAGGCCGACAAGGTCGTCCGGGACCGGCTCTCCCGCGAGAATGAGGAAGCGGATCTCAAATGGCTCATGAGCAGTAAGCGGGGTCGCCGGTATGTCTGGCGGCTTCTGGACCAGACGGGGGTTTTTCGTCTTTCGTTCAATACGAACGCGATGACGATGGCATTTGCCGAAGGC
>CAIVGK010000194.1 GCA_903905475.1 uncultured Burkholderiales bacterium
ATCGTGCGGCACGCCGAGGTCGCGCCGCACGTGGCCATTGCCCGCGATCAGCACCACCCGCGCACCCGGCGCGGCTTGCCGGGCCGCTTGAACCATGGCCAGCGCCAGCGCCGCATCGCGGGCACGCTGGGCCAGCGCCATTGGCGCGAGCATCGACTGTGGCAGGGCACCGCAGTGGCCGACATCCACCTGATGCAGCAGTTCGGCCTGCTGCTCGGGTGTCCAGCGGGTGTCCAGGACAGGGTCGATCAACGCGCGCAAATCGGCCGGTGCCTGCGGGGCGCCGCCGCGCACCAGCCGGCTGGCATCGGTGCGGCTCAGGTTGCCGCCCGCGAGGGCGGCACCACCGTCGAGCGCGGCGACGAACACCGGCCGGTGCAGCGGCCAGCGCCAGCCGGCACGGTCGAGCCCGCCGGCGGTGATGACGGCCTCCACGTCGTGTGGGGTGGCGATGGCGGCCGCCCCGAGCGCGGCGCTGTGCTCGCGGTCGATGGGCTCGAACACCACCACGCTGGGCACGCCGTCGGACAGCAGCCGGCGCAGCAGCACCGCACGCAGCGCATGCTGCTGCGCGTTGTCGTGGATCTCGCCGAGCAGCACGTAGCGCGCACCGCGCAGGCGCTGCAGCAGCGCCGCCGGATCGGGCCGCGCGCCGCTGGCCTCGACCACGCCGGCAAACACCGCCTCGGCCACCTCGGGCGGCGGCTCGGGCAGGGCGGCGCAGCCAAGCAAGGCCCAGGCGGCCAGCGCGGCCGGCGCGAGGCAGCCGCATCGGCGCCAGCCGCTCGGGCCGGCCATCGGGCGACGGGCGGACAGCGGCGTCTTCACGGGCGGCTCAGGGCGCGGCGAGTGCGTCGCGCACCGCGCCGGCGGTCAGGATTTCGCTCAGCAGCAGCGGCTCACGTCCCGCTCGCAGCAGCACGTAGACCGGCACGCCGTTGCGCCCCAACCGCGCCAGCGCGGCGGTGATGCGCGCATCGCGGCGGGTCCAGTCGGCGCGCATGAGCGTCACGTTCGCGCGCTGGAAGGCCTGCTGCGTGGCGTCGGTGTTGAGCACCAGCCGCTCGTTGACCTGGCAGCTCACGCACCACGCGGCGGTGAAGTCGACGAACACGCGGCGCCCGGCCGCCAGCTCGCTGGCGATGACGGCCTCGTCGTAGGGTTGCCAGACGCGGGCATCGGATTGCGGCGAGGCGGTTGTGCGGGTCGCATCTGCCGTGCGGTCGCCGATCCAGCCGGTTTGCTGCGCCAGCACCCACAGCAGCCAGGCCACAGTGAGAAACATCGGCAGCGCGAGCACCTGGCGCAGCCGCAGCATCCACGCGCCGGGCCGCGGCAACCGCGCGCGCCAGCCGGGCATCAGCACCAGCAGCACATAGGGCAGCGCCATGCCCAGACCGAGCACCGCGAACACGCTCAGGCCCACCCCCGCCGGCTGGGTGATCGCAAAACCGAGCGCGGCGCCCATGAACGGCGCGGTGCACGGACTGGCCGCCACCACCGCCAGCACGCCCGAGGCCAGCGCATCGACCGCCGGACGCTCGTCGCGCCAGGCGACCAGCCGCTGCGGCAGCAGCAGCGAGACCTCGAACACCCCCAGCAGGTTCAGGCCGATGGCCAGGAACAGCAGCGCCAGCACCGACACCACCGCCGGCTCTTGCAACTGAAAACCCCAGCCGATGGCGCTGCCCGCCGCGCGCAGCGCCAGCAGGCCGACGGCCAGCGCGACGAAGCTCAGCAGCACGCCTGCCGTGTAGGCCAGCGCATGGGTGCGCAGCGCCACGCCGGGGTGGCCCGCGCCGCGCGGGGTCTGGCTCAGGCTGAGCAGCTTGATCGACAGCACCGGAAACACGCACGGCATCAGGTTGAGCACCATGCCCCCCAGGAACGCCAGCAGCAACGCCGCCGCCCAGCCGAGGTCGGCACCGGCGGCGGGCGGCACCGGGCCCGCGTCTGCCGCGGCCGCCGCCGCCAGTGCCGCGCTCGCCTCGGCATCAGGCAAGGGCTGCGCGCCGGCGGGCATCTCGATGCGGGGCACGGCGCGCACCGGAGCGCTGAACTCGACGGCGCGCTGCGTGCCGCCCCAGGCGTGATCCGCCAC
>CAIVGK010000195.1 GCA_903905475.1 uncultured Burkholderiales bacterium
ATCACCGAGTCGGGAATCCGGGTGTCCTGCGTCGGCTGGCCCTTGTGCGTCCAGCCACCGACTTCGCCGTCCTTGCCACGCATGGCAGTGGACGATCCGTCGGCGCGCAGGTGCGATTCCTGGCCCGCGTGCTTGCAGGGCACGATCTTGTTGGGTTTGCGGCTGGCGCGGTTGAAGTGAAAGACGAACTCGAAACTCGGGGCGAAGCGACCGGCCCAGTCCCCGGGCATCCCCGGTCCCTGATCCCAGACGTACCAAGCGAAACGCCGCCAGCCCTGGGAGCGCATCCATCCAAGCCACGCATCCCAGTACGGGATGACTTCGTTGTCGCGGTGGATCAACCCGAGGTTGACCAGCACCTGCCCATCGTCGGCCATTGGCACCTTGGCGAACACGCCGCGCATCAGGCCATCCCAATCCTTGACACCGCCGCTGGTGTAGTCGCGCTGGTTGCCGTAGGGCGGCGAGGTGAAGCACAGCCGGGCTGCGTCGCCTTGCATCAGCTTGGCGATCACGGTCGGGTCGGTGGCGTCGCCACAGATCAGACGGTGGGAGCCGATGCCCCAGACATCGCCGATTCGGGACACCCGCACCACAGGGACATCCGGCACATCGTCAACAGCGTCCGGCTCGTCGGCATCGGGCTCCTGGTCGGCGTCATCGGAGCCCACATCGTCAGCGAGAAAGGCCTCGATCTCAGCATCCTCGAAGCCGGTCAGCGAAAGGTCGTACCCAGCCCCGGACAACTCGGCCATCTCCAACGCCAGCATCTCCTCGTTCCAGCCTGCGTCGAGCGCCAGTCGGTTGTCGGAGATGACGTAGGCCCGCTTCTGGGTAGGCGACAGGTGCGCCAGTTCGATGACCGGCACCTGATCCAGTCCCAGCTTGCGCGCGGCAGCCAGGCGCCCGTGTCCCGCGATGACGCCGTTGTCGCCATCCACCAGCACCGGGTTCGTCCAGCCGTACTCGACGATGCTGGCGGCGATCTTGGCCACTTGATCGTCAGTGTGCGTGCGCGGATTGCGGGCGTAGGGAATCAGCGCCGCGACCTTGCGGTACTCGACGTTGAGGTTGTTCAGAATCAGTTCCTCAAAAAGAAGACCCGCCGACGGAAATCCGTGGGCGGGCTCGGGATGTGTGCGGACTGGCGGGCGCGTGCAAACCGCAAACCCTGCAAACCTTGGTTTGCAGTCGGACGCTAGGGCAATGCCGCGCTCGCGCCCCCCGCATTGCTTTTTCGGCAGGAAGGACCCGTCGAATTTCCTCGGAGCGTCAATCCGGAAACGACGAAGGCCACGAATTTCTCCGTGGCCTTCACACGCGCAGTGCTCGCAAGATTACGGTGGATAGTAGCCAAAACTCTTCGAAATGTTGCAGCCGCCTTCGATGGCAAAAGCAGCATGCGCCCGCTTCTGTTCGCACGACTTGGCAGCGGCCTTCGATTTCACCTGACTCCACTCACGCATTCATGCCGCCACAGGATTGGTCGTGCCGTTGAGCTGCGAAACCACGATCGTCAAGGCGGCCTGCCATCGACGCCACGCCGTCGTTCGATCACAACCAAATCGACAGCAGATCTCCTTCCACCGGTAGCGCTCGGCCCGCATCCAGACGAGGTGGCGCTGCTCGACCTCCAGCCATAGCACCCATTGCATCGTCTCCAGCATGCGATCGATGGCCGCTGGCTCGGGTGGAAAGCGAATGACGGGCGGCTCCGCTCCGAGGTTCTCCCACGGCATGCGTTGGATGGCTGGCCAGCAGTTGAAGTAGCCCTGGACTCGAACGGGTGGGAGACGATGAGCAGTGCGTGCAGCCTCCCGAAAGCGATCGGCGACGAGATCAATGTTCCACTCAGCCATGGCGATGCTCCTTGACCCCGTACAGACGGTCGCCGATGCGGCGCAGCAGCTCGCGCTCGGTCCAGTTGAGCCGTGCATCCTCGGGGGAGATCACAAGGATGTGCTGGTCAAGCCATCCCTCGCGCTTGATCTCTTCGGGGTCTTGTCGGGGCTCGGGCATGAGCCGTCCCAGGGGGCTGCGGTACTGAGGTGTCGGGATCTTCATGTCACACCTCCTGGCCGTCGTCGTAGTTATGGATGGCCCAGTGCAGGATCGCCAGGGCGTCGGCCTCGTTGTCGTCAGCGGGTGCATGGCCACGAAGTCGGGCAGCAGCGACCATGTCATCCTTGCTCGCGTTGCCCTTCCCGGTGGCGTGCTTCTTGATCGTGCCAACCGGTACGCCCTGGTAAGGGATCTGGTGGTGTTCACACCATGCGGTCAGATGGGCCATGAAGCCGCCGTAGGCGTGAGCAGCATCGACACCGGCGTGCCGACGAACCTCTTCAAAGAACACCGCACTCAATCCATCAGCCGACTGTTTGATCTCCGTGATCCAGCGCTTGAACCGCAGGTAGCGCATGCCACCACCCTCAAAGCGATGCGGCTTGAAGGTCTCAGTGCCGCTGGTGATGTCACCGTCTCGACCGAGCAACGCCCAGCCTGTTTGGGTTCCGAGATCCAGGGCCAGGATCGATGCGCCGCTGACCGGGTGACTGACCGTGTCTCGACCGCCAGACAACCCTCCACGTAGGGCAGAGGGAACCGCTGTTCCCTCTCCTACGTAGTAGGAGGGGGAGTTTTCTCCAACTGGAATCACACGGGAAAGTGAGCAACCACGCGGGTTTACGTCAGTTGGCAAGTTGGCAGCCTTGCCGACTGCCAACTGAGCCTGAATCCTGGAAAAGCCTTGTTCTGCAAGGCTTTGCAGTTGGAAGGGGGCTGCCAACTGGCGGCAGTTGGCGGCGAAGTAGGCGCAGTCGGCAACGGCGCTGCCAACTGCGAAACGAGCATTCATCATGGGGCCTCCGGATCGTTCAATTCATCCTGGTACACCCACACTTCCGGGTTCTCGACGGGCATTGCCGCCCCGGAGTGCGGGCACTTGTAGTGGGTGGGGAGTACCGCGTGCTCTTGCATCGGCAACTCGCCCGTAGCAGGGTCTGGATCGCCGTAGGGCAGGCGCAGGACCATGCCCTCAACGCAGAGGTATCCGAACTTGGTGCGGCCGCTGGATGGCAGGCCATAGTCCACCGCGTTGCGGAAATACTTGATGTAGCCCTGGGTGGAAAGCGCGGAGATTCGCTCGCGGATGGTGCGTTCGCCGCCGAGCCCCGCCTTGCCTTCAAAGGCCTCGGCCAGCTGATTGGCGGTGTAGCAGTGCCCAGCAGCAGCCTCGTCGAACAGGATCTGCAGGATGGCGTCGCGCTTGCGGCGGCGCTCGGCGTCCAAGCGTTCGCCGTAGTCCTTCATCACGAGACGATCATTGGCGTCGACCTCTCGCCACTCACCGCTGATCTTGTCGACGTGTTTAAGCGGAATGCCGGCGCCGTTGCGCAGCTCAAAGATGAGCTGGCGTGTCGTGCGGGTCTCATCGGGCCGGAACAGCAGCATTCCGGTCGAGTAGTAGCCGCGCAGGCTTCCTGCACCTGCCAAGGCCTGGAACGGGTCCTCCTCGAACTGCTTCTTGCCCAGCTTCTTGGTGTGGTGAGCCAGGATCACTCCGGCGTCTGGGTTGACCGCCTGGCGAATCCGGTCAACGCGCTGCGATAGGAAGAACAGCATGGCGCCGTTGTCGTTTTCGCCGCCTGCGTCGCCACCATCGAACACATTGCGGATGGGATCGATGGCGATGATGTCCGGCGGTTCGCCACCAAACGCATTCGCAATGGCTGGAATCACCTGCGCCAGGCCAGCGTCGTCCAGCACGAGGCGCAATTGCGGTGTGGCCACGAAGTTCGAGCGGGCAGCCAAGAGCCGGCTGGCCGGAATGCGCACCTCTTTGACCCGCTCACGGAGGTAGTGGTACTGCACCTCAGCCTGCAGGTAGAACACACGCAGG
>CAIVGK010000196.1 GCA_903905475.1 uncultured Burkholderiales bacterium
GAGATCACGCCCCAGGTCGGCACGTTGGTGAACAGCGAGATCTTCTCGCGCTCTTCATTGGGAATGCGCCGGTCGGCGCGGCACAGCAGCACGTCGGCCTGGATGCCGATCTCGCGCAGCTTTTGCGCGGTGTGCTGCGTGGGCTTGGTCTTGAGTTCGCCGGCCGCGGCGATCCACGGCACATAGGTCAGGTGCACGAAAGCCGCGTTGTTGGGGCCCATGCGCAAGCTCATCTGGCGCACCGCCTCGAGGAAAGGCAGCGATTCGATGTCACCCACGGTGCCGCCGATCTCGACGATGGCCACATCGAATTCGCTCTCGCCGCCGTTGCCCACACCGGCGCCGCGCTTGACGAAATCCTGGATCTCGTTGGTCACGTGCGGGATCACCTGCACCGTCTTGCCGAGGTAGTCGCCGCGGCGCTCTTTTTCGAGCACGCTCTTGTAGATCTGGCCGGTGGTGAAGTTGTTGGCCTTCTTCATCCGCGTGGTGATGAAGCGCTCGTAGTGGCCCAGATCGAGGTCGGTCTCGGCGCCGTCTTCGGTGACGTAGACCTCGCCGTGCTGGAACGGCGACATCGTGCCGGGGTCCACGTTGAGGTAGGGGTCAAGCTTGATGAGGGTCACGCGCAGGCCGCGCGACTCGAGGATTGCAGCGAGCGAAGCCGCCGCAATACCCTTGCCCAGCGAGGACACCACACCGCCGGTGACGAAGACGTACTTGGTCATTGCATGCAGCACCCGAAGGGCTGTGGTGGGAAACCCGAATTATAGGAGCCGGGTCATCCGCAGCCGCCCCGGGAGTGGGGCTTCAATGGCTCAGACGACCTTCTCGCCGGGGTGCGTGATCTTGCGCATCGGCTCGTAGCGCGCGGACTTCACGCACAGCGCCGAGGCACCGGGCTCGGCCGCGCCAGCCCACTGCGGATCCTCGATCGACTCGAACACCTGGCGCAGTTTCTGACCCCAGGTGCCACGAATCATCTGGAAGTACGGGTTGTGCTCGTCGATGCACACCATCTGGTCGCTGCGCAGCGCGTTGTTCTCGTAGACGAGCAAGTCGAGCGGCAGGCCCACCGTGAGGTTGGACTTGAGCGTCGAATCCATCGACACCAGCGCGCACTTCGAGGCCTCGTCGAGTGGTGTTTGCGGCGTCATCATGCGGTCGAGCACCGGCTTGCCGTACTTTGACTCGCCGACCTGGAAATAGCAGGTCTCGCGCGTGGCCTCGATGAAGTTGCCGGCCGAATAGACCAGGAACATGCGCATGGCCTCGCCGGCGATCTGCCCGCCGAAGATCATGCTGGCGTTGAAGTCGATGCCGGCTTCCTTGAGCGAGGCGCCGTCCTGGTCGTAGACCCGGCGCACTGCGCTGCCCAGCACGCGCACGGCGTCGAACATGCTGGTGGCGTTCCAGATGGTGATGGGCACGCCCGCGCCGTTGTCGATTTGCTCGACTTGCAAGATCTCGCGCACCGACTGGCTGATCGACAGGTTGCCCGCCGACAGCAGCACCATGAAGCGGTCGCCCGGCTTCTCGTACACCATCATCTTGCGAAAGGTGCTGATCTGGTCGAGGCCGGCGTTGGTGCGCGAGTCGGACAGGAAGACCAGCCCCGCGTCGAGTTTGATGCCTACGCAATAGGTCATGGTGAGGTGTCTCTTTCTGGTGGATGCTGCAACGCCTTGAGGCGGTACAGCGCGTCGAGGGCCTGTTTGGGTGTCAGGCTGTCGGGATCGATTTTGGCCAAAGCGCCGTCGAGTGCCGAGGGCTCGGGCGCGTCTGGCGCCACGGCCGGTGCAAACAGGTCGATTTGCGACTGCCCTGATTTTTGCTGCGCTTCGAGCGCTTCGAGCGCGGCCCGTGCCTGACGCAGCAGCGTGGCGGGCATGCCGGCCAGTCGGGCCACCTGCACGCCGTAGCTGCGGCTGGCCGGGCCGGGCTCGATCTGGTGCAAGAAGACGATGTCGTCGCCGTGGCGGGTGCGCGTCTCGACCGCGGCCACGTGCACGTTGATGGCGCGTTCGTGCTTGAGCGCCAGCGCGGTCAGCTCGAAGTAGTGCGTGGCAAACAGCGTGAACGCGCCGTTGCGGTCGTGCAGGTGGCTGGCGATGGCGCCGGCCAGCGCCAGGCCGTCGAAGGTCGAGGTGCCGCGGCCGATCTCGTCCATCAGCACCAGCGACTGCGCCGTGGCGCCGTGCAGGATCGCCGCGGCTTCGGTCATCTCGACCATGAAGGTCGACTGCGCGTTGGCCAGGTCGTCGGCCGCGCCGATGCGCGTGTGGATGGCGTCGAGCGGGCCGAGCCGGCAGGCGCTGGCCGGCACGTGCGAGCCCATCGACGCCAGCAGCGCGATCAGCGCGACTTGCCGCATGTAGGTGCTCTTGCCGCCCATGTTGGGCCCGGTGATCACCAGCATCTTGCGGCTGGCGTCGAGCCGGCAGTCGTTGGCCATGAAGGGCCCGCCGCCGGTTTCGGCCAGCCGCGCTTCGACCACCGGGTGGCGCCCGCCCACGATGTCGATGCACGGTTCGCGCACGAACTGCGGCCGGCACCAGCCCAGCGTGGTCGAGCGCTCGGCCAGCGCGGCCAGCGCGTCGAGGCTGCCCAGCGCGCGCGCCAGGTCCGACAGTGCGGCCACCTGCGGCTGCAGCCCATCGAGCACCTGCTCGTAGAGCGCTTTTTCGCGCGCCAGCGAGCGCTCCTGCGCCGACAGCGCCTTGTCCTCGAAGGCTTTCAGCTCGGGCGTGATGTAGCGCTCGGCGTTCTTCAGCGTCTGCCGGCGCTGGTAGTCGGCAGGCACCTTGTCGAGTTGGCCCTGCGTGACCTCGATGTAAAAACCGTGCACCCGGTTGAACTGCACGCGCAGGTTGGCGATGCCGCTGCGCACGCGTTCGCGCGACTCCAGGTCCAGCAAGAAAGCGTCGCAGTTCTGGGCGATGGCGCGCAGCTCGTCGAGCGCCGCATCGAAGCCAGTAGCGATCACGCCGCCATCGCGCAGCATCACGGCGGGTTCTTCGGCGATCGCGCTGGCCAGCAGCGCTTCGATGGCCGCATCGGGGTTCAGTGCGGCGCTCAGGCGCTCGATCAGATCGCACGCGCTGGGGGGCAGCGCGCCGCGCAGCGCGGGCAGTGCGCGCAAGGTGGCGCGCAAGCCGGTGAGTTCGCGCGGGCGCACCTGCCGCAAGGCCACGCGCGCGGTGATGCGCTCCACGTCGCACACGCCGCGCAGCGCCTGGCGCAGCGGCTCGGCGCCGTGGCCGATGAGCGCGTCGATCGCATCGTGGCGCTCGCTGGCCACGCCACGCTCGCGCGGCGGGCGCGTCGTCCACAGGCGCAGCGCGCGGCTGCCCATGCCGGTGCGGCAGGTGTCGATCAGCGACAGCAGCGTGGGCGCGTCCTCGCCGCGCAGCGTTTGCGTGAGCTCGAGGTTGCGGTGCGTGGTCGGCGGCAGGTCGATCAGCTCGCTGGCGCGCTCGACCTGCAGGTGGCGCACATGCGCGAGCGCCTGGCCCTGCGTGTGTTCGGCGTAGCTCAGCAGCGCGGCGGCGGCGGCGTGCGCGGTGTTCAGCTCGCCCGCATTGAAGCCCGCCAGGCTGGCCACGCGCAACTGCTCGCACAGCTTGCGCACGCCGAGGGCCGCGTCGAACTGCCATTCGGGCCGGTTCGTGATGGCGCAGCGCGTGGCCGTCAGGGCCGCAGGCACCTGATTGCGATCGACCAGCACCTCGGCCGCGTTCAGGCGCGCCAGCCAGCCGGCCAGCTCCTGGTCCGAGCACTCGCTCAGGCCCAGCTCGCCGCTGCTCAGGCCCAGCCAGGCCAGGCCGTGCACCGTGTGGCCGCGCTGGGTGTGGCTGGCCAGCGCGAGCAGCAGCGCATCGGCCTTGTCCGACATCAGCTCGGTGTCGGTCAGCGTGCCGGGTGTCACCACCCGCACCACCTTGCGCTCGACCGGGCCCTTGGCGGTGGCCACGTCGCCCACCTGCTCGCAGATCGCCACCGCCTCGCCGAGCTTGATCAGCCGGGCCAGATAGCCCTCGGCCGACACCACCGGCACGCCGGCCATCACCACCGGCTCGCCGCCGCTGCTGCCGCGCGTGGTCAGCGTGATGTCGAGCAGCTTGTTGGCGCGCCGTGCATCGTCGAAGAACAGCTCGTAGAAATC
>CAIVGK010000197.1 GCA_903905475.1 uncultured Burkholderiales bacterium
CCCAGATCGCACCGCGCTTGCGCTGCAGTTCGCGCTGCGACATCAGCAGCACGTCGGGCGAGACCGCCTCGAGCGACAACACGCCCGCCGCCACTGCGGCGCGCACCATGCGCCGGCCCGTCTCGGTGCGCACCAGCAGCAAAGACCGGCCGGCCTCGCCTTCGGCGATCTCGCGGTACCACGGGTCGCCGCACGACAGGTCGGCGAACTCGCTGGTGCCATCCGGGCACAGGTGGCAGCGAAACGGGCGGTACTTCTGCAAGAAACCCCAGGCCTCGGCGTAGGTGGCCAGATCGCGCCAGCCGCCCTCGCCGGGTTCGCCGCCCTCGTCTTTCATGCGCACCGAAAACAGCCCCGGCCAGCCGCGCCCGCGGTAGCGGACCTCGGCCACCTGATCGGCATCGACGCCGTGCTGCGCCAGCAGATCGAGCGTGCCTTGCGTGCTCGGCGTGCCGGCGCAAAAGATGCCGATGGCCAGGCCCACATTGGCGTCGAGCGCCGGGCGCAGCTTCTGGGCCTTGCGCAGGCCGTGCACGTCGCACGGCTTGCCGACGAACACGCACGACCCGCCGGCGTCCTCGATCGCTTGCAGCTGATCGCACGGCGAGGCCGGCGAGTACTTCGAGCCGGTGGCCGCCAGCAACTCGCCGGGCGTGCGACTGAAGCGGCTGGCGTTGAGGTAGCGCACCTCGTCGTCGGCGCCCACGTGCAGCACGCCGCGCATGCCCTGGTGCTGCACGGCGAACAGCGCCAGCGCGCTGGCCAGCCCCCCCGACGAGCCGGCCCGGCGCAGCGCGCCGTCGGTGGCAAAACCCTCCCACACCTCGAGCACCGGGCCCCAGCTCTCGCGCAGCGCATCGAGCGTGCCGGACATTGCCCACGCCGGCGCGTGATCGATGCCCAGGCCCGGACACACGGTGACGCAGTCGTTGCAGCTCGCGCACGCATCGGTGGGCCCCGCGGCGATGAAGGCGCTGGCCGTGGCGCTGACGGTGGCGGCGGCGCCCGTGACCGTCAGGCCGCCTGCTGCGCCCTGCCCTGCACCGCGGCCCGAGCCCGTCTCCACGGCATCGACATCCACGAACACCGGGCGCAGCCCATGGGCCACGAAGTCGTGCATTTGCAGCCGACCATCGCTGCACGCGTAGGTGCACGCGCCGCAGCCGTGGCACAGGTTGGCGCGGGCCACGTCGGTGGCGTTGCGGATCGGGATCACGTGCGCGCTCCTGCGGCGGCCACGACCACCGGCGCGAGCACATCGAGCGCCTGGCGCTTGACGCCCGCCATCGTGCGCACCAGCTGTGAGTGGATCGTCGTGCGCTGCGTGAAGGCGGCATCGACCATGCGCAAGATGGGCTCGATGGCCATGTGCCGCGGGTCGGCCACCCACTGGCCGGCGCCCACGCTCGACAGCACGCCGGCGAACTTCTGGCTGTAGGCGATGCCCACCGCGGGCACCGACTGCGACAGCGCCGCGATGCACGCATGCATGCGCGAGCCCACCAGCAGGTCGCACTGACCGATCACGTACTTGATCTCGGCCTGATCGAGCGGCGCGGTGACGCGAAACAAGCGCTGCGGGTAGCGCGCGTGCCACTTGGCGTAGAGCGCGTCGATGGCGATGGTGTCGCTCTCGGCCGCCGCGCCAAACACATGGGGCACCAGCAGCACGTTGGCGCCACGCTGGTCGATCAGCAGCGCGAGCACCCGGTCCATCAGTTCGGGGTAGTCGCACTGCAACGCAAAGCCGTTGTTGCCGCCGTAGCCGCCGATGGTGAGCAAGCCGCTCACGTTGAGCCCGACCAGCGGGCGTGACTCGGTCTGGCTGTCGAATGCGGGCAGCGCCAGCCCGGGCGGCCGGCGCGGTTCGAGCAAGAAGCCCATGTCGTAGCCGAACACCACCTGGTTTTGCTTCGCATCGAGCCCGAGCGCCGAGACCGCCTCGTGCACGCCGCCGACCTCGCGGCAGTACGACAGCTGCGAGTGCTTGACGATGTGGCCAGCGATCCAGCGCGCCAGCCGCGAGCGCAGCGGGCCGATGGTCTGCGGCAACAGCACCAGCGGGCGTCGCAGCAGCAGCACCAGCCACTGCGGCAGCACCATGTAGAAAAAGCGGCCCATCCCGTAGATGTCGCTGAAGCTGTCGCCGCCCGACACCGCCACGGCCATGTCGGCACGGGCCAGCTGATCGAGCCACGGGTTGCCCGTCAGGATGCGCTCGCGCCGCTCGGGGCCGACCCAGCGCAGCCACGCCGCGGCCAGCAGCAGCCGCACGATGTTGTTGGGCAGCCAAAGCTTCCAGGAAAAGCGCAGATTCACCAGCGGGATGTCGACCGCCTCGCCGGCCACGCTGACGTGGCTGGTGGTGGCCTCGTGGCTGTAGTCGACCAGCCGGATGTCGCAGCCCGGAAAACGGTGGCGCAAGATGGTCAGTGCGCCCATGGCCAGCGCGCCGATGCCGCGGTTATCGGCGTCCAGCGAGGCTCCCAGCAACAGCACCCGGGTCGGTTTCATGGTGTTACCTCGTGAGGG
Source organism: uncultured Burkholderiales bacterium (assembly GCA_903905475.1). Taxonomy (GTDB): domain Bacteria; phylum Pseudomonadota; class Gammaproteobacteria; order Burkholderiales; family Burkholderiaceae_C; genus PBB1. The sequence continues at coordinate 2,533 of CAIVGK010000197.1, forward strand.
GTTTCAGTGAAGGGGGCGGTTGATCAGCGCGACCGACGCACCGCGCGGGATCGCTCCGATCCACTCGGGTGGGTCCGCGCTCGCCTCGTGCGCCAGCGTTTCCCGCTTGACAGCGGTGGCGGCAATGGCGGCCAGCGTCACGTACAGCGCCACGAACGACTGGTCGAAGTACGACACCGACATGAAGCTCACCGCATGCGCGAACAGCGAAGCGCCCAGCGCCCACACGAACCACTCGTTCGGGCCGTGCGTGTCGTGGCCGGCCGGCCCGAGCGAGCGCCCCACGCGGCGAAACGCGATGACCAGAATCAGCGCGAACAGCCCCATCAGCAGCAGCCCGCCCACCACCCCCATGTGCAGGTAGTGGTTGGTGATGTCGGCATGGACCTTGTCGAGCGAGGTCGGCATCCAGTGGCCGGTGACGTCGGTGCCGCCCAGCCACCATTCATCGAGGTGCTCGACGGCGGTCTCGATCAGCCGTGCGCGATACCAGCCCGTGCTGCCGCCGGCAATGTCGATGCGCGCGAGCAGGTAGTACACCGGCGCGCTCATCGCCGCCGACAGCGCGGCCAGCGCGCCCAGCACCGACCAGCGCACCGCGCTCAGGTGCAGCCGCAGCGGCCACAGCGCCAGCGCGGCCACACCGGCCAGCGCGCCGATCACCGGACCGCTCGACGCCGACGCCAGGATCATCGCCACGCAGGCCACCACGCCAACCAGCGCGATGCGGCGGTGCGACGACCACAGCGCGAAGGCCAGCGGCAGCCACACCGCGCCCACCGTGCCGGCCAGGATGGCGTGCGCGAAGGGCCCTTGCGCGCGCATCCGCCCGCCGCGCATCTGCGGCACATCGACGGTGTCGCCGAACACCGAATACAGGTTGCGCGCACCGAGCTGCTCGATCGTCATCTCGATCGCCACCGGCACCATCAGCAGCACCGCCATGGCGCACAGCCGCCGGGCGTCGTCGAGCGTGGGGCACAGCACGCGCAGCACGAAGTAGCACGCACCCGCGTTGAACACCAGACCGAGGTCGAATTTCAGCGCGGCCGCCACGTCATCGTGAAAGACGCTGGCAAACACGGCCCACGTCGCCCACACCAGCATCGCCGCATCGAGCGCATGCAGCCGACCGTCGAGGCCCTCGCGGCGCACCATCAGGCGCAACAACGCGGCCACCAGCAGCAGCCGGATCACGTACACGTGGAACGGCCCGATGACCGCGCCCAGACCGAACGGCACGTGCAGCGCACCGGCCAGCAGCGGCAGCGCCGCCCAGCGCCGCGGCAGCACGAACGTCAGCAAGAGCGCCAGCGCCACGAACAGCGCGCCGGCGGGCTTCAACTCCCCCATCAAGCGCTCCCGGCCGCACCGAGGCCCGCCGAGCGCGCACGCGCCACCACCGCGTAGTCACCGGCCCACAGCCCGTCGAGCAGGCCCAGCGTGGCGCGGTGGTAGCCGCGCCAGCGGCCCGACACCTGCGGCTCGAGCTGCGTCATCGCAAAGCCGGCGCTGTCCAGCCAGCGGCGCACCAGCCCCGGCGAGGTGAGGTGGATGCCGCTGCGTTCGGCGTCGCCCAGGTGCTCGAGCGCGGGCGTGCGCCGAAAGCGCCGCCAGCGCACCGAGGCGTGCTCGAGGTTCGGAAAGCTCGCGATCGCCAGACCGTCGTGCGTGAGCAGCGGTCGGTAGCTGCGCAGCACGCCAACCGGGTCGTCCACCAGGTGGATCAGCCCCGAGATCAGCAGCGCGTCGAACTGCTCGCCGGCCAACGCGGCCGGTGCCGCCTGCAAGCCGCACGGCAGCACACGCACGCCGTGCTCGGCGGCCAGCCGCCCGATCACGTGATCGAGTGGCACCGCGGTGACCGCGATGCCACGCTGCAGCAGGGCTTGCTCGGTGCGGCCCCAGCCGCAGCCGATTGACAGCACGCTCTTGACCGTGTCGGGCAGCAGCGCGATGAGGTCATCGCGGCACGGTTCGTAGTACGACTTGATCCAGCGGGTGTGGGGCAGCCGCGACTCGACGCGCATCGGCCGTGGCGATTGCGGCTCGCCGGGCCCGGTTTCCATCAGCGCGGCGAGCTGCGGGGCGAGCAGCTGCGCCGAAATGCCGGTGCGCCCGATGTAGCGGTTGGTCAGGTGCTGGCAGGTGAAGCGCGACAGCTGCGAGATGCACACCAGCTTGCGAAAGCCGCACTGCGTGTACGGGTCGGTGGCCGCCGACACCAGCAAGTCGTACTTGCCCTCGTGCGGCGGCACGTTGAAGCCTCCCGAGTCGATCGCGCGGCGCAGCTGGGCCTGCGTGAGCAAGTAGCACGCAGCGTGCTCGTTGGTGAAGTGGGCGAACGTCTCGCCGCCGCGCCAGCGCACCGAGTTGACGTCCCAGTGGTAATGGTTGTGGATGGTCGAGTAGTACAGCGTGCCGTCCGGCCCGCGCTCCGAGCGCAGGAAGCCGGCGATCTCGTCGGGCTCGAGCACCGAGCTGGCCCACATGAAGGCCTCGATGTGGTCTTGCGTGATGAGCGTGTCGTCTTCCGAGTAGATGAACAAGTCGTGCTGTTCCAGCCGTTCGGCAAAGATCGGCTTGTGGGCGAACGGCAGCGACCACGGGTTGTCGGTGGGCGCGCCCACCAGCACTTCCACATCCGGGCCCAGATCGCGTGGCTCGTTGGACACCACCACCACTTTCACCTCGTGGGGCATCGAGGCGTACTCGTTGAGCAGTTGCTGCAAATAGGCGTCGTTGCGATGGCCGTGGCTGGCGATGGCGACAAGGATCTTCATGCGCGGTCCTGAGGGTGGGCGGGTGGGGGATCGCTGCGGTCCAGGCGTCGCTTGAGGCGGCGCGCCCAGTCGTCCAGCGGCGGGGGCAGGCAGGTCAGTGCGTTCGATTCGAAGCCCAGCGCACCGAGCTGCACGGCCAGTCGCAAGCGCGAGGCGTACGGCAGCGGCGCCAGGCAGTGGCGCACCAGACGCGCGCTGCGGTGGCGGTCGCTCACCGATCTGAACAGCCGCCCCAGCGCCTCATCGAGGCTGGTGCTTTGCGCCGCATCGCCTTGCGTGCCCACGCAGCCGCGCTGCGGTGTGGCTGCGAGCTGCGCGTACACCGCGGCCAGCGCGCTGCGCCAGCCGTCGCCGCGGTGCAGCTCGTCGATGCGCTGGCGCGCCAGCTCGCCGCGCGCTCGGCGCAAGGCAGCGTCTTCGATCAGCCGCTCGAGGGCCGTCTGATAGGCGCCGGGCACGCTGGCCATTTCCATGGTGTCGTCGATGCCCGGCGCGCCCGGGCCGAGCAAGCGCATGTCCTCGTCAAGGCCGCGGTAGCCCAGCAGCGCCAGCGCGTGGCAGCCGGCTTCGAGCAGCGAGGTGATCGACGAGAACGGCACCGAGTCGAGGTAGATGTCGGCCGCGGCGAACAGCACGTCGTTGTCCCAGCGCCGGCCCATCGCCTGCACGCGCCCGCCGGTGGCCAGGCTCGCGGCATGCCAGTCGCCGTCGTCCGAAGGGCCCACCGCGATGAAGTGCGCGTGGGGCTGGCGTGCGAGCACCGGTATCACCAGATCGAGCAGGCCGACCTGCCCCGGCGCGCTGTACTTGAAGGGCGAGGCGATGGTCAGCAGCAGCACGCCATCGGGGTCGAGCCCGAGGGCTTGCTTGGCCTCGCGCCGCGCCATGGCCGGCGGTGGCGTGGGGATCGGGATCGGCAGCAGCATGCGCCGCTCGACATCGAGCCCGCGGCGTTCGGCCAGGAAGGTGTCGTTCTGGCTGCGCAGGTGCGCGATGCCGTGGGCCACGCCCGCGCCGACCCAGAAGGTGTGGTCCGAGTGGTTGACCAGCAGCACGCGCGTCGAATCGCAGCCGCTCGCCAGCGCGAGCATCGGCACGATGTCGTACGGGTACAGGTGCAGCACCACCACATCGGCGTCTTCGCACAGCACGCGCAACTGGCGCGCCTGCGCCAGCGGATCGATGATCGGCGCGCCCAGCGTGTGCACCGAGCCGCCCGAGGCGTGCACGGCGCGCGTGAGCTCGCCGGGGATCTCGTAGGTGTGGGCGACTTCTTGCTGGCTGGTCAGCGCCACCGAATGGCGGCTGTCACCGTCGAGCTCGATCCAGCGCCAGGCGTAGCGGCTGTCGCCACCGATCGGCTTGGCGTAGGTCAGCACGTGCAGCACCTGACGCCGCTCGCCGCGCACGGCGGGCACGGCCGCACCCTCGGGCACCGACATCTGCCGGCCGATGTCGATGAGCAGCCGCTCGAGCCGCGGCGAGCCGAACAGCCCCACGGTGGCCGGAAACGCCTCGTTGGTCGCCAGCTTGGCCAGCGCGGCCGCAGCGGGCAGATCGCCGCGCGCCAGGCGCGCTTCGGCCAGATCGAGCACGCGGCAAAAACGCTGGTGCGCCCGCGCGGTCGGCCCGAGCGGCAGCCGCGGGGGTGCGCCCGACGCCGGGGCGGCGGCAGCGGGGCGAGCCAGCGGCTCGGCGGCGGGTTGCCACAGCGGGGTGGACAGATCGCTCATGGTTGGCCTTGTGAGTGCATGCGAAGCGCGCCGAGCAGCCGGCGCACGGAAGCCGGCAGGTGCTGTGGCGAGGCCAGCCGCAGCAACTCGCGCAGGGAATAGACCGTGCTGGCCAGCGTGACCAGCGCGCCGGTGGCCAGCGCCCAGGCGGTGGGC
>CAIVGK010000198.1 GCA_903905475.1 uncultured Burkholderiales bacterium
GCCGTGCTCAGCGGCACCACCGCGTTCCAGTTCAGCACCGGCGGGCCGGCGGTGCTCGACACGCAGCCCTGCGACGGCGCGACCCTCGAGGAAGACCAGCACTTCGTCTTCACGCTCAACGGCGCGGGCCTCAAGGCGGCGGGCGCGCGCTGAACTGCGGCGCTTTCAAGCGGGGGCGGCCCGCGGGCCGCAGCGCCTCAGATGCGCTGCGGGAACAGCCGCTCGACCGCCACGTCGATCACCATGCCGCACAGGCTGTACAGCAGCGAGCCGATCAGCGCCGCGCCGAAGTTGGCGACATGAAAGCCCGCCAGCAGCTGGGCGGCGAAGAAGAACATCAGCGCATTGATCACGAACAGGAACAAGCCCAGCGTGATCAGCGTGACGGGCAGCGTCAGCAGCACCAGCACCGGGCGCAGCAGCGTGTTGAGCAACCCGAGCACGAAGGCCGCACCCAGGGCCGAGCCGAAACTGTCGAGTGCCACCCCCTCGTAGAGGTAATCCACCAGCAGCAAGGCGGCAGCGAGCGTGACCCAGCGGACGATCATTTTCATGACTCGAGAATAACCGTCGAGCCCCCGCGCGTCGTGGCGGGGACCGGCGTTCGGGCAAAAGCGCCTTTCCAGGCGCAAGAAAGCGGGTTTCTCCTATGAAACAGGCTTCTCAATGTCTGAGGCAGAGGGTACGATCGTCGTCGGACGAACGCTGAGATGACGGGGGCCCATGCGGCCTTCCACCAGCACGTCACATCAACCCCTTATTTGATGGAGAAAATTCAAATGGCAACTGCGAAGAAAGCCCCGGCCAAAGCGGCTGTGGCAACGAAAGCGGCACCCGCAAAGAAGGCTGCTGTGGCCGCCAAGGCACCCGCCAAGAAAGCGGCAGCCAAGACCGCTGCACCCGCTGTCAAGCGCACGGCCAACGCCGCGTTCATGAAGGCCGTGACGCCGAGCCCTCAGCTTGCCGCCATCATTGGCGCGACTCCGATGCCCCGCACCGAAGTCACCAAGAAGCTGTGGGAGTACATCAAGGCCCACAAGCTGCAAGACGCGGCCAAGAAGACCAACATCAACGCTGACGCCAAGCTGAAGGAAATCTTCAAGAAGCCGCAAGTCACGATGTTCGAAATGACCAAGCTGGTCAGCGCCCACCTCAGCTGAATCGTGAGTTGAAGCGTGCAGCGCGCCAGCGCTGCCTCAAAGAAAAAGCCGGTGCATCGCATCGGCTTTTTTCATGGGCGCTCGGGCGGGCTCAGCGCGGCTGGAGCAGCGGCATCAGATAGCGCCCGGTGTGGCTGGCCGGGTTGGCGGCCACGTCTTCGGGTGTGCCCACGGCCACCACCTGGCCGCCGCCGGCGCCCCCTTCGGGGCCCATGTCGATGACCCAGTCGGCGGTCTTGATGACGTCGAGGTTGTGCTCGATCACCACGATGGTGTTGCCCGCGTCGCGCAGCTGGTGCAGCACGCGCAGCAGCAAGTCGATGTCGGCGAAGTGCAAGCCGGTGGTCGGCTCGTCCAGGATGTACAGCGTGCGCCCGGTGTCGCGCTTGCTGAGCTCGAGCGCGAGCTTCACGCGCTGCGCCTCGCCGCCCGACAGCGTGGTCGCACTCTGGCCGAGCCGGATGTAACCCAGCCCCACATCGAGCAGCGTTTGCAGCCGCCTCGCAATGACGGGTACCGCGCCGAAGTGCGCGTGCGCGTCTTCCACGGTCAGCGCCAGCACCTCGGTGATGTTCTTGCCCTTGTAGAGCACCTCGAGCGTCTCGCGGTTGTAGCGCTTGCCGCCGCACGCATCGCACGCCACGTAGACGTCGGGCAGGAAGTGCATCTCGACCTTGATCACGCCGTCGCCCTGGCACGCTTCGCAGCGCCCGCCGGCCACGTTGAAGCTGAATCGCCCGGGGCCCCAGCCGCGTTCGCGCGCGGTGTTCATTTCGGCGTACAGATCGCGTATCGCCGTGAACAGGCCCACGTAGGTGGCCGGGTTGCTGCGCGGCGTGCGGCCGATCGGGCTCTGGTCGACGTTGATGACCTTGTCGAAGGCGTCCAGACCCTCGATGCTGTCGTGTGGCGCGGCCTCGGCGTGGCTGTGGTGCAGCTTGCGCGCGGCCGCCGCGTGCAGCGTGTCGTTGATGAGCGTGCTCTGGCCCGAACCCGACTCGCCGCTCACGCAGGTGAACAGGCCCACCGGGATGTCGACGCTCACGCGCTGCAGGTTGTTGCCGCGCGCGTTGACGATGCGCAGCGCCGGTGCCTCGGCGCTGGCGCCACGCCACGCCCGGCGTGCCGGCACCGCGATGCGCAGCGTGCGCGCGAGGTAACGCCCGGTCAGCGAGTCGGGGTGCGCGGCCACTTCGGCCGGCGTGCCCTGCGCCATCACCCGCCCGCCATGCACGCCGGCGCCCGGGCCCATGTCGATCACGTGGTCGGCGGCGAGGATCGCGTCCTCGTCGTGCTCGACCACCAGCACGCTGTTGCCGATGTCGCGCAGGTGGCGCAGCGTGCCGATCAGCCGTTCGTTGTCGCGCTGGTGCAAGCCGATGCTGGGCTCGTCGAGCACGTACATCACGCCGGTCAGCCCCGAGCCGATCTGCGAGGCCAGGCGGATGCGCTGCGCTTCGCCACCGCTCAGCGTGTCGGCGCCGCGGTCGAGGCTGAGGTAGTTCAGGCCCACGTCGTTGAGGAACTTCAGCCGCGAGCGGATCTCGCGGATCACCTTGTCGGCAATCGCCGCCTTGGCGCCTTGCAGCTGCAGCGATTCGAAATAGGCCAGACCCTTGTCGAGCGTCATGTGCTCGACGCGGTAGATCGGCTCGCCGGGCGCGTCAGCGGACGCGCCGGCGGCCTGCAAGAACACATGCCGCGCTTCGCGGCGCAGCCGTGTGCCCTGGCAATCGGGGCATGGCTTGGCGTTCTGGTAGCGCGCCAGGTCTTCGCGCACCAGCGCCGAATCGGTCTCGCGGTAGCGCCGCTCGAGCGCCGGGATGATGCCTTCGAAGGGGTGCTTGCGCTTGACGCTGCGCGGCTTGGCCTCGCCTTCGCGGCCCATGCTGTCGGCGCTGTAGGTGAAGGCGATGGGCTCGTCCCCCGAGCCGTGCAGCAGCGTGTGCCGGGTGGCCTCGCTCAGCGCTTCGAAGGGCGTTTCGACATCGAAACCGCAATGCCGCGCCACCGCCTCGATCAGCGCGAACGTGTAGCTGTTGCGCCGGTCCCAGCCCTTGATGGCGCCACTGGCCAGGCTCAGGCTCGGGAAGCCCACCACCCGTTGCGGATCAAACGCGGTGACCTGACCCAGGCCGTCGCAGGTGGTGCACGCGCCTTGCGGCGAGTTGAACGAGAACAGCCGCGGCTCGAGCTCGGCCAGCGAGTAGCGGCACACCGGGCAGGCGAAGCGGCTCGAAAACAGGTGCTCGCGCCCGCTGTCCATCTCGCAGGCGATGGCCCGCCCGTCGGCGATGCGCAGCGCGGCCTCGAAGCTTTCAGCCAGCCGCTGCGGCAGGCCGCTGGCCGCGTCGTGGCTGACCTTGATGCGGTCGATCACCACGTCGATGTCGTGCTTGTCGTTCTTCTTGAGCGCGGGCAGGTCGGTGGCCTCGACGGTGTGGCCATCGACGCGAAAGCGCACGAAGCCTTGCGCCTGCATGGCGGCGAACAGCTCGGTGAACTCGCCCTTGCGCTCGCGCGCCACGGGCGCGAGCACCATCAGCCGCGTGGCTTCGGGCAGCGCCAGCGTGGCGTCGACCATCTGGCTCACGCTTTGAGCCTGCAAGGCGATGTGGTGGTCGGGGCAGAACGGCGTGCCGGCGCGCGCGTACAGCAGCCGCAGGTAGTCGTGGATCTCGGTGACCGTGCCCACGGTGGAGCGCGGGTTGTGCGAGGTCGCCTTCTGCTCGATGCTGATGGCCGGGCTGAGCCCTTCGATCACATCGACGTCAGGCTTGTCCATGCGCTGCAGGAACTGCCGCGCGTAGGCGCTCAGGCTCTCGACGTAGCGTCGCTGGCCCTCGGCATACAGCGTGTCGAACGCCAGACTCGACTTGCCCGAGCCGCTCAGCCCGGTGATCACCACCAGCTGGTTGCGCGGGATGTCGAGGTCGATGTTCTTCAGGTTGTGGGTGCGCGCCCCCCGCACCCGGATCATGGGTGCTTCACCGGGATGCACCCGGATCGATGGTGCTTCGCCCGACGATGCCCGCGTGGCGGGCGCCTCACCCCCGGCGGTGCGAACCTCAGTAGCCGTAGTTGAAGTAGACGCCACCGCTGCCGAAGTCCCGCGAGCCCTTGCCGTTCTTGATCTCTGCCGTCTGGTAGCGCATCACGTAGCTGAGCGTGGCCGAGTTGGTGATGCCCCAGGTGACGCCGAACCAGGCTTCGCCGATCGCGGTTTCGAGGTCGCTGCGGCTGACCGTCACGTCAGAGTGGCGGAACTGCCCTTCGAGCATGGCGTTGTAGCCGCGCAGCTTGCCGGTGACGCCATACGACACATACAGGTCGCCTTCGGTGCCGCGCGGCGCGTAGAACTCGCTGCGCTCCGTGTTCATCGACCACCACGGGGTCGAGAACCGGCCGATGCGCCCTGAGGCCGTCAGCGCGGCTTCGGTGAGGTAGCCCACGCTGCCTTCGACACCCCACTTGAAGTCCTGGCGCGCGCTGCCGAACTTGCCCTCGCCCAGCAGCGCTTGGCGACGCAGCGTGTAGCGCAGCGTCGGCTCGCCGCCTTCAGAAATCTGGTGGTCATAGCCCTTGGGCGAATGGCCGCTGCCGATCAGCTTGTGGAAGCCGCGGTGGATGTCTTCGGCGAAGCCCGCACCGAGCACACCGATCGTGAGCGACGAGGCCCAGGCGGGCTCGGCATCAGAGCCCACCGTCATGCGCGTGCTGGTCAGCGCCAGCAGGCTGGCGTACGGGCGGTCGTTGTAGACCGGTGCCTTCGAATCGGTGTCGTTGGGCGTCCACGCCCGCATGCTGATTTGCAGCCCGGCCTTGGACGACGGATCCGAGCCGCGTTGGGGCAGCCACAGGCTGTCGATGGCGCCGAGGATCGGGTCCATCGAGATGAGTGCGCGCGAGGCATCCGGCCCCGACATCGTGAACATGAAGCCGCCGGTGTAGTCGGCATCGCGGTGGCTGCCGGCGAACAGGTCGTTTTCGACGCCCAGCGTCCAGGAGTTGGCGCCTGCGTTGAGGCCGCTGCCTTGCGCCGCTTGCACCGCAGGCCACACCAGCACACAGGCCAGGGCTGGCACACAAAACCGCAGGGACTGAAGGACGTTCTGGCGCATGGCGTGTCTCGGTAGTTTTTGTCTCGTCTGGAAAAGACCAGCCTGATGAGTTTAGACCTCGCAGGTCAGGCCCCGCGGGTGGCCTCAGAGCGCCAGCACGCGCAGGATCTCTGTGCCGTAGGCCTCGAGCTTCTTGGCGCCCACGCCGCTGATCTGCGCGAGGTCATCGAGCGAATGCGGCTGCGTGCGCGCCATTTCGGCCAGCGTGCGGTCCTGGAACACCACGTACGCGGGCAGGTTGTGCTCGCGTGCCACTTCGGCGCGCCAGGCCTTGAGCGAGGCGAAGCGCTCGGTGGCCTCGTCGTCGAGCGGCACCGGCGGCGCCTTGTCCTTGGCCGGGGTCGATCGTGCACCGAAGCGTCCGCGCTTGGCGCTGGCCGCCGTCGGGATGCTCTCGCGCAGCAGCAGCTGCACCTCGCCGCGCAGCACCGAGCGCGCGCTGTCGGTCAGCTCGAGCGTGTGGTACTCGCCCTCGGTGCGCAGGTGGCCCAGCGCGATCAGCTGGCGCAGCACGGCGCGCCATTGCGCTTCGGTCACGTCGGCGCCGATGCCGAAGGTCGACAGCGTGGCGTGGCTGTGCTGCGTGACCTTGTCGGTGACCTTGCCGCGCAGCACATCGATCAGGTGGCCGGCGCCGAAGCGCTGCCCGCCGTTCTGGTGGAAGCGGTAGATGCAGCTGAGCGCCTTGCGCGCGGCCTCGGTGGCGTTCCAGGTGGCCGGCGGGTGGATGCAGTTGTCGCAGTTGCCGCAGCGGTAGCGCGCTTGCGCGCCGTCGGTGGTGTCCTGGACCTCGCCGAAGTAGGTCAGCAAGCGGATGCGCCGGCAGTCGTGCGCCTCGGCCAGCGCGAGCAGCGCTTCGAGCTTGCCGACCTGACCGCGCTTGAAGTCCTCGCCGGCCGGGCTCTCGTCGATCATGCGGCGCTGGTTGACCACATCGGCCAGGCCGTAGGTCATCCAGGCATCGGCCGGCAGGCCGTCGCGGCCCGCGCGGCCGGTCTCCTGGTAGTAGCTCTCGATGTTCTTGGGCAAGTCCAGGTGCGCCACGAAGCGCACGTCGGGCTTGTCGATGCCCATGCCGAAGGCGATGGTGGCCACCATCACCAGCCCGTCTTCACGCAGGAAACGGTCCTGGTGGTGCCGCCGCACGTCGGCGTCGAGCCCCGCGTGATACGGCAGCGCGCTGATGCCTTCGCTGACCAGCCACGCGGCGGTCTCGTCGACCTTCTTGCGCGATTGGCAGTAGACGATGCCGGCGTCGCCTTCGTGCTCGTCGCTGATGAAGCGCAGCAGCTGCCCGCGCGCGTTGTCCTTCTCGACGATGGCGTAGCGGATGTTGGGCCGGTCGAAGCTGCTGATGAATATGCGTGCGTCTTGCAGCTGCAGCCGCTCGATGATGTCGGCGCGCGTGAGCTCGTCGGCGGTGGCGGTCAGCGCGATGCGCGGCACGCCGGGGTAGCGCTCGTGCAGCACGTTGAGCGAGAGGTAATCCTCGCGGAAGTCGTGGCCCCATTGGCTCACGCAGTGAGCTTCGTCGATCGCGAACAGGCTGAGCAGCCCGCGCTCGTCGAGCGAATCGAGCTGCGCCAGAAAGCGCGGCGTGGTGATGCGCTCGGGCGCGGCGTACAGCAGCACCAGCCGCCCGCCCATCATCTCGCGCTCGATGCGCTGTGCTTCCTCGGCGCTCAGGCTCGAGTTGAGGCACGCCGCATGCACGCCGGCTTCTTCGAGCGCACCGACCTGGTCGTGCATCAGCGCGATCAGCGGGCTGACCACGATGGCCACGCCGCGGTCGGCGCGGTGCCGCACGATGGCCGGCACCTGGTAGCACAGGCTCTTGCCGCCGCCGGTGGGCATCAGCACCAGCGCGTCGCCGTCGCCGCACACCTGCTCGATCACGGCGGCTTGCGCATCGCGAAAGGCGGGGTAGCCGAACACCGTTTGCAGCACCGACAGCGCGGCGCGCTCGGTGGCTGTGCGGGCGGGGTCGCTGGCTGGGGGGGCCGTCTCGGGGAAATCGCTGGAATCTGGGGTCATGGGCACTCTGACGGCATGGTCGGCGATGGTAAAGGTCGCGCACGGTGTTGCCGCCGAAGTTGGGGCCCAACCCACTGTCGCCCGGCAACGCGGACCGCGATAATCGTGGGCAACCCACAGTCACACCGGAGCTCGCCCCATGGCCTCGATCAACAAAGTCATCCTCATTGGCAACCTGGGCCGCGACCCCGAGGTGCGCTACACGCCCAATGGCAGCGCGATCTGCAACATCAGCGTGGCCACCACCCGCAACTGGAAGGACAAGACCAGTGGCGACAAGGTGGAAGAAACCGAATGGCACCGCGTGGTCTTCTACGACCGCCTGGCCGAGATCGCCGGCGAGTACCTGAAAAAGGGCCGCCCGGTCTACGTCGAAGGCCGCCTGAAGACCCGCAAGTGGCAGGACAAGGACGGCAAGGACGTCTACACCACCGAGGTCATCGCCGACAACATGCAGCTGCTCGGCGGTCGTGAAGGCGCGGGCGGCGGCGATTCCGGCGACGACCAGGGTGGTGATCGTGGCGAAGGCCGCAGCGAAAGCCGCGCCCCCGCCCGCAGCGCCGCCCCGGCCCCGCGTCCCGCCCCGCCTAAGCCTGCGCCCAAGGCCGCCACCGGCTTCGACGACATGGACGACGACATTCCGTTCTGAGTCAACTCGCGTCGCATCGCTCCAGATGCGGCGCGTCTTCAGCGCTCGGCGCTGCCCCGATAGCGATTGACCTGCAGCGCCGACACCGCGTCGGCCTGATGGCCCCAGCTCATGCGCACATGCGTGAGCAGCGCGGCGATGTCGTCGTTGCTCAACGTCTGGCCGAAAGGCGGCATGCCGAAGGGGCGCGGATGGCCGGGCGTGGCCGGCGCGAAGCCGCCTTCAACCACGATGCGCACCAGGTTGGCGGGCACGTCCATGGTCACCGCGCGGTTGCCGGCCAGTGGCGGGTAGGCGCCGGCCACGCCTTCGCCGTTGTCGCCGTGGCAGCTGGCGCAGTGGTCGGCATAGAGCTTTTCACCGTGCGGGTTGGCTGCCTTGAGCGCGGGTGCTGCAACCGCTGGCGGGCTCACGTCAGCCTGTGCGCCCAGCGTTTGCAGATAGACCGCCATCGCGCCGAGGTCGGCATCGTTCAGGTGCTGCGTGCTGCGCAGCACCACCTCGCCCATCGGGCCTGAGGCGCTGACCAGGCCGCTCGGGCGGTTCGCCACACCGGTCTGGAGCAGGGCGACGATCTCGGCGCGGTCCCAGTCGGCCACGCCGGCTTCGCGCCGGTCGGTGAGCGACGGCGCGTACCAGTTGTGCACCGGGATCAGTCCGCCGCCCAGATCGAGCGGGCCTCGGGTGGCGCCCAGCGCGTTGCGCGAGGCGTGGCAGGCGTTGCAGTGGCCCAGCCCCTGCACCAGGTAGGCGCCGCGGTTCCACTCGGCCGATTGCGTGGTGTCGGGCTGGAATTCACGCGGCTCGAAATACAGCGCGCGCCACACCGCCAGCGCGGCTTGCGTGTTGAACGGAAAGCGCAGCTCGTGCGCTCGCACCGCCTGTGCCACCGGCGGCACGCTGCGCAAGTAGGCGTACAGCGCGTCCGAGTCGGCGCGGCTGATCAGCGTGGTGTTGTCGTACGGAAAGGCCGGCGTGAGCAGCCGCCCGTCGGCCGAGCGGCCGTGGTGCAGCGCGCGCCAGAACTGCGGCGCCGACCAGCGGCCCAGGCCGTGATCGGCATCGGGCGTGAGGTTCGAGCTGAAGACGGTGCCAAAGGGCGTTTCGATCGCGCGTCCGCCGGCGTAGGGCTCGCCGCCGCGCGCGCTGTGGCAGGCCTGGCAGTTGCCCGCGCGCGCCAGATAGGCGCCACGGGCGATCACCTCGGGATCGGCCCGCCAGCCCGGCGCTGGTGCGGCGGTGGCCGCGATCTCGGCGTCGAGCGTGCCCTCGCCACGCAGGTTGAGCCAGACCACCCCAGCGGCCAGAGCGGCGATGCCGATGAGCGCTGCGGCCAGCCATTTCAGCCGGGCGCTCATCGCGGCACCCCGGCCACTGGCTCGGCTTCAACCGACACGCCGCCGCAGGCCACCGGCATCTTGCGACCGGCCGGCCACTCGGGCAGCGGCTTGGCGCCGGTGGGCACCGGTTGCGCGGCCAGCCACTGCGACAGCGCGTCGATGTCGGCCAGGCTCAGCGAGCGCGCCACCTGCGCCATGCAGTCGGGCGACTGCGCACGGCGCTTGCCGCTGCGCCACGCGCCGAGCTGCGCGTTGAGGTAGTCGCGCGGCAGTCCCAGCAGGCCGGGGATGGCCGGCGCGATGCCCATCATCGATTCGCCGTGGCATTGCTGACAGGCCGGCGTGCGGGCATCGGCGTCGCCGCGGCGCACCAGCTGCTCGCCGCGCTGCAGCGTGGCGGGCGCGGCCGTCGTGGCCTGTGGCGGCGGGTAGGGCACGTCGAGCGACGAAAAGTAGCCGGCGATGTCTTGCAGGTAGGCGTCGCTCAGCGGATCGACCAGCGAGGTCATCGGCCCGTAGTCGCGCCGGCCCTCACGAAAGTTGAGCAGCTGATGGAACAGGTAGCCCGCGGGCTTGCCGGCCAGCCGTGGCTGGTAGCCGTTGGGTGTGGCGCGGCCCTGTGCGCCGTGGCACACGGTGCAGCCTTGCAGCCGCTGCGCGAGGGTGTCCTCGAAGGGCGCCGCCTGCGCGCCGAGTGCGCCGAGCAGGCTCGCCAGCAGCAGCGTGCAGCGCCAGGCCGGGAGGGCAATGCACCACTGGCGCCACTGGCACAGGGTGTTGTTGAAGACGGTGATCGACATGGCGGAATTGCGGGCGCGAAGGCGCCGGCACATGGGGTAAGGGGTTTTCCCTGATTATCCGGCCGCGGTGGCGCAGCCCTGCGCTGAGGCGGTGTCGTCGATGGGGCGATGACGTTCCAGCCAACCCACGACCCATCGAGAGAAGCTGTCGGCAGGCATCGGTCGGCCCATGTGATAGCCCTGGGCCTGGTCGCACTTGAGCTCGCGCAGCATGTGCCAGACGGCCTCGTTCTCGACGCCCTCGGCCACCACGCTGAGGCCCAGGTTGTGGGCGAGCTCGATGGTCGAGCGCACGATCTTGGCGTCGTCGGCATCGGTCTCCATGTGCTTGACGAAGGACTGGTCGATCTTCAACTCGTCGACGGGCAGCTTCTTCAGATAGGCCAGCGACGAATAGCCGGTGCCGAAATCGTCGATCGACAGCGCAAAGCCCAGCGCGCTGAGCCGCTCGAGCGTGGCCTGAGCGCGCTGCGGGTCGTCCATGATGGCGCTTTCGGTGATCTCGAGGCAGAACGCCTCGGCGGGCACCTCGTGCTTGAGCAGCAGGGCCTTGAATTTCTCGGGCAGCTCGGGGTCCAGCAGGTCTCGGGTGGACAGGTTCACCGACAAGGTGATGTGCTGACCTTCGCCGCGCAGCATGCGCCAGTGGCGCGCGGCTTCTTCGAACACCCACAGCGTGAGCACGCGGATGAACCCGGTCTTCTCGGCGAAGGGAATGAACTGCAGCGGCGGCACCAGCCCGCGCTGCGGATGCTCCCAGCGCACCAGCGCCTCGGCGCCCACCACCGCAGCGGTGTCCAGCGACAGCTTGGGCTGCAGGTACAAGCGCAACTGGCCGTCGGTGATCGCATGGCGCAAGTCGGTCAACAAGGACAGCGTCTGAGCGCTCGACGCCTCCAGCGTCGGGTCGTACAGCAGCACGCCGGCGTTGCGCTGCTTGGCGACGTACATGGCGATTTCTGCGCGGCTGAGCAGGCCGTCGGCATCGCTCGCATGCTGCGGCCAGCAAGCGATGCCGATGGCCGCGCCCATGTCGATGGTGTGTTCTTCCAGCTTGAGCGGTGTCGAGAAGGCGTCGGCCACCTGCTCGGCCACGGTGTGGGCCAGTTCGCCGTCGCCGCTGCGCAGCAAGATGGCGAACTTGTCGCCGCCCAGGCGTGCGATGAGATTCGCATCGGGCATGGCGTGCTGCGACAGCCGCTCAGCCACGGCCGCGAGCGTCAGATCGCCGAAGCGATACCCCAGCACTTCGTTGATGTGCTTGAAGCGCTCCAGGTCGAGCATGAGCACGGCCACCGACGCGCCCGTCGGCCCGTCGCCCCGCGCTGCGACCAACGCTTCGCGCAACGCATCGCGGAACTGGGCCCGGTTGGGCAGGCCGGTCAGGGCGTCCCAGTAGGCGAGCTTCACGATCTGGTCTTTCTGGCTCGACACACTCACCCGCATGCGTTCGAAGGCGTTGGACAGCTGACCGATCTCGTCGTGCCGTGCCTCGCCGCCCATCGGCGTGGCGTAGTCGCCCGCGCCCAGGCGATCGGCCGCCGCGGCCAGCCGCTGCAACGGCTCGGTCACCCGGTGCGCGGTGTAGGCGCTGCCCACGGCAAATGCGGCGCAGCTCAACAGCGTGATCGCCAGCAAACCCCACTGCAAATCGTGCGGCAGCTGGGTCGCCTCATCGACCGACAGCGAGGTCAGCGCCAGCACCTCACCGCCCGAGCCCGGCGCGCCCGACAGCCACTGCACATGGGTGCCGAGCTGCTCGCCGGCGACGCTCACGGGGGTCAGCTTGGGCTGCATCGAAGCCGCATCCCACGGCTGGGTGGCCAGCTCTGCGGCTTGCCTGGACGGCAGGCTGGACAGCTTGACGCTCCAGGGCTGCGAGGGGTCCGATCGCGTCAGCAGCGTCAACTGCGCCGCGGCGAGGGACTGCATGTCGGCGGTCAACTGAGCCTGGATCGGAAACCCCATCAGCACCCAGCCGACCACGACGGGCGCGCGCACCGGCGCCATCACGAACTGATAGGGCTCGCCGCGCAGCAGGGCGATCTCGCTGACCGGTGCGTCCGCCGGACCGCTCGACTCGGACGCCGCCGCCCACAGGCGCCGGGCCATGGGCTCCAGCCCGTAGATGGGCTCGCCGGAGCTGGCTTGCAGCGACAGGTCTGAGCTGTACAGGCTGACCTGCGTGGCGCCGATGCGCTCGCCGTGGTTCTCGAGCACGGACACGATGGTGTTCGTGTCGCTGGTGTGGATCGCTTCGCGAAACCCGTAGTCCGACGCCAGCAGCCGGGCGCCGTCGCTGAGTTTTTGGGCCTGCTGCTCCAGCAGCCGGCGCAGCACGCGGTCGCCCTCGCTCAGGCGTTGGGGCAACTCGTTGAGGGCATGGTGGGACAGGCTGGCCCGGATCGCGCCGAAGCCTGCGAGCTGCACCACCAGCAGCAAGCCGAGAAACACCGCGACGATGCGCGCCCTCAGAGATCCGTTGATCAGGCGCCAGACGGACATCAGGGGGCCGCCGAGATCACGGGATTGCGCTGCAGCGTCAGCTGCACGGTCTGGCCGAGGTCCGAGGTCCCCACGCTGATGAGGCTGCTGAGCCCATCCGTCAGGGCGGGCAGGCCCGGGTGCCAGACCCACATCCGGTAGTCGCCCGGATCGACGCCGTCGATGCGCGCCACCCCCGCGTTGCCCGTTTGAGCGTGCATCGGGGTGTCGGCCACCACGATCCACGA
>CAIVGK010000199.1 GCA_903905475.1 uncultured Burkholderiales bacterium
AAGGTCAAGCGCTACCGCGATGACGCGCCGCTGTTCAGCCGCTTCCAGATCGAGCACCAGATCGAGACAGCGTTCTCGCGCACCGTCAACCTGCCTTCGGGCGGCGCGATCGTGATCGACCACACCGAAGCGCTGGTGTCGGTGGACGTCAACTCCGCACGCTCCACCCGCGGCAGCGACATCGAGGAAACCGCCACCCGCACCAACCTTGAAGCGGCCGACGAGATCGCCCGCCAGATGCGCTTGCGCGACCTGGGCGGCCTGATCGTGGTCGACTTCATCGACATGGACGAGTCGAAGAACCGCCGCGAGGTCGAAACCCGACTGCGCGAGGCGCTGCGCCCCGACCGTGCCCGCGTGCAGGTCAGCGCCATCAGCAAGTTCGGCCTGCTCGAACTCAGCCGCCAGCGCCTGCGCCCGGCGCTCAGCGAAGGCAGCCACATCACCTGCCCGCGCTGCAATGGCACCGGCCACATCCGCGACACCGAATCCAGCGCACTGCAGATCCTGCGCATGGTCCAGGAAGAGTCGATGAAGGAAAACACCGCCGCCGTGCACGTGCAAGTGCCGGTGGAAGTGACCAGCTTCCTGCTCAACGAGAAACGCACCGAAATCACCAAGATCGAGCTCAAGCAGCGCGTCACGGTGCTGCTGGTGCCCAACAAGAACCTCGAGACGCCGAACTACCGGCTCGAGCGGTTGCGCCACGACGATCCACGGCTGGAAAACCTGCAAGCCAGCTACACGATGATCGAAGAGGCCTCCGAGGAAACCGGCGTCACCCGCCGCGAAAAGACCGCGCCGAAGCAAGAACCCGTCGTCAAGGGCGTGCTGCCCGAGACCCCGGCGCCCGCAGCGGCCCCCAAACCCGCTCCGGTGCCTGTGGCCGTGGCCGCCCCGGTGGCTGCACCCGCGTCGTCGGGCGGCTTCTTCGGCTGGCTCGGACGCCTGTTCGCCGGCGGCACGCCGGCAGCGACTCCGGCAGCGGCACGTCCGTCGGCTGGCGGATCAGGCGCGGCTTCTGCCGATGCCGGACGCGGTGACCGCAACGGTCGCGGCGGCCGTGGTGGCCGAGGCGGTCGCGATGGCAAGAAGCCCGAGCGCGCCGGTGAGGCACGCCCTGAAGGCCGCGGCGGTGAACGCCGTGACGGCCGTCCGGGCCGCGGCCCGCGCACCGAACGCACCGACGAGATGGCCGCCGCCGACACGGGCATCGCCCGTGACGAACGCCCGGCGCGCACCGAAGCACGCCCTGAAGTCGGCGCCGAAGGCACCGAAGAAACCCGCCGCTCGCGTGGTGGTCGTGGTGGCCGCGGTCGCGGTGATCGCCCGGAACGCGATGCCCGCAGCACCACGCCAGGCGCTGAGGCGGTGAACGAAGAAAACGGCCTGCCGGCGATCGCTGAAGTCGATGCCGAAGGCCACCTGCTGGCACCTGCGGCCGAAGGCGCCGAAGCCGTTGAGGGCAGCGAGGCGCGTGAAGGCAGCCGCCGTCGCCGTCGCGGCGGACGTGGTGGACGCGACCGCAACGCGGCAGACCGTCCGGCCGAGGCCGAAGGCGAGCACGCCAACGACCTGCCCATCACCAGTGAAGACGGCGTGGCCGCGCCAGCCGCACCATCGCCAGAAGCCCCCGAAGGTGGTGAGCGCGACAGCCGCCGCCGCAGCCGTGGTGGACGTGGTCGAGGCGAGCGTGGCGAGGCCCGCACCGATGGCGAATCCGCTGTCGAAGCAGGCGCCGAAACCGCAGCGCCCGTGAGCGAGTCGACCGAAGCAGCACCTGCCGCTGTGCGGCCGGTCACGTCGATCGTGGCCGCCGAGGTGGTGGAAACCGCTCCAGTGGCAGTTCCCGAGGCCCCGGCCCCGGTGGTTGAAGCGGTGGCGGTGGCAGCACCTGCGCCGGTGGTGGAAGAGCCTGTGGTCGTGGAAACGACACCGGTGGCCGTGGCCGCCCCGGTGGTGGTCGAGGCTCCCGTGCCGGCACCGGCACCTGCGCCACTACCAGCTCCAGCTCCAGCGCCGGCACCTGCCGTTGTGGCTGCACCGGCAGTGGTGGCTATCGCTGCACCTTTCGTTCTGGAAACCGACGCATTGGTGGCGGTGGCCGAAACCGCGGGTCTGCAGTGGGTGAACTCCGATGCCGACAAGATCCGCGCGGCGCAACAGGCGATGGCCAGCGAGCCCCAGCCTGCGCACGTGCCCCGCGCGGCCAAGCCGGCCGCAGCGGCCGACA
>CAIVGK010000200.1 GCA_903905475.1 uncultured Burkholderiales bacterium
GAATCAATCAGGGGGCGAGGCGCGCGGGTTGCGCCCTGGCCGATCAGCGCAGGAACAGTCGATAGGCAGGGTTGTCGGTTTCGTCCACGCATGGGTATTCGAGTGAGCCCAAGAACTCTCGAAAAACCTTCTTGTCCTCGCGGGGAACTTGAATGCCCACCAGGATGCGGCCGACATCGGCGCCCGTGTTTCGGTAATGGAACAAGCTGATATTCCACCCCGGGTGCAGGCTAGACAGGAACTTCATCAGGGCGCCGGGCCGCTCTGGAAAGAGGAACCGGTACAGCCGCTCGTCTCGGGCGAGTTCGGATCGGCCGCCCACCATGTGCCGAAGGTGCAGTTTGGCCAGTTCATCGAGCGTGAGGTCGATGGCGCCGAAACCCTGGCTGTTGAAGTCGGCAGCGATCGTGGTCGACTCCCCACGTTTCGTCGTCGTCAGGCCGATGAACACATGGGCGCTTCGCTCGTCCGAGATGCGGTAGTTGAACTCGGTCACCGAGCGCGGGCCGATCACCTCGCAAAAACGCTTGAAGCTGCCACGCTCTTCAGGGATCGTCACGGCCAGCAGGGCTTCGCGCTCCTCGCCGACATCCGCGCGCTCTGCCACGAAGCGCAGCCGGTCGAAGTTCATGTTGGCGCCGCAGGCGATGGCGACCAGTGTGCATCCTTGCAACTGGTGCGTCTCGGCATACTGCTTGGCGGCGGCAATCGACAAGGCACCAGCCGGCTCGAGGATGCTTCGGGTGTCCTGAAAAACGTCCTTGATGGCGGCGCAAACGGCATCGGCATCAACGGTGACGAAGTCATCGACCCATTCGCGAGTCAGTCGAAACGTCTCGACGCCAACTTGCTTGACGGCGGTGCCGTCCGAAAACAGGCCGACCTCGGACAGGACGACCCGCTTGCCCGCCTTGACCGAGCGGATCATGGCGTCGGAGTCGTTCATCTGCACGCCGATCACCTTGATCTCGGGTCGCACGGCCTTGATGTAGGCCGCCACGCCCGAAATCAGGCCGCCGCCGCCTATCGCCACGAAGACGGCATCGATGGGGCCTGGATGCTGACGCAGGATCTCCATGGCGATGGTGCCCTGGCCCGCAATGACATCCGGATCATCAAACGGGTGCACGAAAGTCAGCCCGTGCTGGTGTTCGAGCTCGAGCGCGTGGGCGTGGGCATCCGAATAGCTCTCGCCATGAAGCACCACAGCGCCACCAAGCGCCTCGACCGCGTCGACCTTCAGCCGGGGCGTGGTGATCGGCATGACGATCATCGCCTTGCATCCCAGCCGTTTGGCTCCAAGGGCCACGCCTTGGGCGTGGTTGCCTGCCGATGCGCAAATGACGCCGCGCTCGAGTTGTTGCTGGGACAGCCGGGCCATCTTGTTGTACGCGCCGCGCAACTTGAAGCTGAACACGGGCTGCGTGTCCTCCCGCTTCAAGAAGACTTGGTTGCCCAGCCGATGGCTCAGGGTGCGGGCCAGTTCCAGCGGTGTCTCGACGGCCACGTCGTACACCCGTGCCGTCAGGATCTTTTGCAGGTAGTCGCTCAACCCCAGGTGCTTTGCGCCAGTCACGCTGCGCTTTTTGAGGGCAGTGTTCGAAGGTTTTGGCGCGGGGGCCTTGAGCGGTTTGGGGCCAGACATCGCGGTCTCCGGGCTGCAGGTGTGATGCCGCAAGACGTGCAGGCAAATGGGCGCAGATATTACGCTTTGCCCGGGAAGCTCAGTCCGGCCGGGCTGGCTTTGGGCTGGCCCAATAAAAAGACCCAAGGCATTGCTGCCTTGGGCCAAATCCACCGCTGGAGGTGGAGGAGACAATCGGAAAAGAAAAGAAGCATTAAAACAACATGTAGGGATAGTACGGATTTCCCTGCATATTCGCAAGCACTGTTTTTCACAAGGTTTCTTCTTTCGTGTCGTCAGGCACGCTCCGATGACAATTGCCCAGCAAACGACGTCGGGAGTCATGGATGGAATGCGTGGTCAACTGGATTGCCGCTTCGGGGATGAGCTTTGTCGCCGAGACCGGCAGCGGGCACATGATCGTGATGGATGGCGTCCCTGAGGGCGGGGGGCGCAATCTGGCGCCTCGTCCGATGGAAACCGTGTTGGCTGGTACCGCCGGGTGCACGGCTTACGACGTGGTGCTGATACTTCAGCGCGGCCGACACCGTGTGAGCGGTTGCCAGGTCAAGGTGACGTCTGAGCGGGCTGCCACCGACCCGAAGGTGTTTACCCGGATCAACATGCACTTCACCGTCACGGGTCACGACGTCCCGCCGGCGGCTGTGGAGCGCGCCATACAGATGTCGCATGAAAAATACTGCTCGGCCAGCATCATGATCGGCAAGACGGCCGAGATCAGTACCAGCTTCGACATCGTTGCAGCGTGACGTTGGCCTGCGGGCCGAATCGGCAGTCGACTACAGGTGGTGTGCGGTGCGTGTCATCAATGCGGCGGCGGCCTGCATTCCCCAGCGTACCGGTGAGGGCAGTTCCACCGCGCCGGCTTGCCGCGCTTGCTCTGCGTGCCGCGCCTCATCGCTTTTCATTTGCGCAACGATGGCCCTTGAGCGTTGATCTGCCGCTGGCAGGCGTTCCAGGTGCTCATCGAGGTGTTGCTCCACCTGGCGTTCCGTTTCGACCACGAAGCCCAGGCTGATCGCATCGCCGCTGCGCCCGGCCAGCCAACCGAGTGCAAACGAGCCCAGGTACCACAACGGGTTGAGCAGGCTTGGCCGCGCGCCCAGCTCATCGAGGCGGCGTTGCGTCCACGCGAGGTGGTCGGTTTCGTCGCGTGCGGCCGCCTGCAGCTTCAGGCTCAGCTCGCCGTTCTTCGTGGCCATGGACTGGCCGATGTACAGGGCCTGCGCGCACACCTCGCCCACGTGATTGACGCGCATCAGCGAACCTGACAACGCTTTTTCGGCCGCAGAGAGCTCGGCGTCTGTGTCGGTGGGCGACGCCGAGTGCCCAGAGCGCGGGGATGAAGTGGGCGGCGTGGGTGTCGGCCGAGTGCAAGTCGCAACGCCGGACAAGGTCCGCAGTGCATTGTCAGCGGCGAGGATCAACTGTTCCAGCATGGGGTGCGAGTCCGGAGTGGCCTAGGTAAACGCGCTTGACGCCGCTGAGGTGGCGGAATAGGCGTGTCATCACTTTGAAATCTTGCTGCCTTAAAGTCGGATCCGATTTTGAGCGGATTCTTCTGGGTTGCGGGTGCCTGCGGGCTGGAAATGCATTCCGGCTGCTTGTTGCTCCCAGACAACACAGGGCAGTCTCACCTCGATTTTTTTCGTTGGGCCGTGTCCGTGCCGGGGGAATTTCCCGGGCTTGTGACTACCATTCGGCCTGTTGGTGATTGGCGGCGATGGTTCGCTCCAGTTTCAGTTCCATTTCAATAGCCAGTTCAGGAGATTTTCTAAATGAAAAAATCAGTCGTCGCCCTCGCAGTGTTGGGTGCTTTCACCAGTGTCGCTTTTGCTCAGTCGTCGGTCACGCTCTACGGTCGCATTGACCAGAACATGACCCTCCAGAGCCCGGGCAATTACGCGACCATCAAAGGCGGCTCCGGATTGGGCAAGGACGCCATGAAAATCAACGACGGCGGCGTCAATGGCATGGGCTCGTCGCGCATTGGCGTGCGTGGTGTTGAAGATCTGGGCAGCGGCCTGAAGGCTTACTTCGTGCTCGAGGCGCAAGTCTCGGCCGACACCGGCGAAGCTGGCAGCAAGTCCACGCAAACCTCATCAAGCAGCTTCTTCAACCGCGAGGCCTATGTGGCCTTGGGTTCTTCGTCACTGGGTGACATTCGCCTCGGTCGGCTGGAAACCATCACGCGCGAAACCAACCGCCGCGTCAACGACGTGAGCGGCGAAAACGAGTTCACCATCGCTGAGTCGTTGGATGCATTCGGTGAGACGAAGCAAGCACGCCCCTTGTTCCAGAATTTCGGCACGCGTGTCGACAACGCGATTTCGTACCGCTCACCAGTGTTTGGTGGTCTGCAGGGCTTCGCGACAGTCGGCCTGGGTGAGAACTACAAGGTAGATAAAGATGAGAAGTACGGGGCTGAGTACCGTGGCTTGGGTGCGATTTTCTCGGCGGGGCCGTTCAATGGGTCCGTGAGCTACGAAGAGCTGGCTGGTGCCAAGATTCAGGGCGGCAGTTTCAACAGAACAGCGACCGTTGGCGCGAACTATGACTTCGGCATGGCCGTCTTGTACCTTGCCTACCAAAACTCCAGCAATGTTCCGTTTGAGGCCACTTCGGGTCCACTGAGCGGTGGCTCGCTCGCCACTGACTTTTCAGCGCCGACGGCCGACCATGACGCAATCAACGTCGGCGTGAAGGTTCCCGTGGGCAACTTCACCTTCAAGGTGCAGTACACCGAATCGACGATTGATGGCCTCAGCCCCAGCATTAATGGCGGCGAGTTGCGTCAGCACAAGTACGGCGGCATCGTGAGCTATGCGTTCTCGAAGCGGACCTCGATCTACGCGCTGGCCACCACCCGTGGCGGCGACGGCGATCAGTACTTCCAGCGCAAGAACGAATACGCGATCGGCATCGGCCACAACTTCTGATCGGTCCGCGATTTATCGCTGACTCGTCAGAAACCACAAGCCGCCTTCGGGCGGCTTGTTTCGTTATGGGATTGGTTTTCGCAGTGACGCTCGTTTGGACGTGTTGAATTTCATTCGCTCCGGGACTTCACAAACTGCCCGCACCGACGCGGCCCGACCGCGACTGGCGGCCCGGCTCAGCCTCGCCATGCTGGTCGTGCTGGCGCTGGCTGCCTGCAGTTCGATCCCCGAGGGCCACGATGACGTGCAACCCGACAGCTCCGGTGCGTTGTGGCGGCCTTTCGAATTCCCGTTCAAGCGAGCGACGCGCTATGCACCGGTCAGCCTGGATGGGCGCCGCGTGATCCAGGCGGACGCCGACAACGCGGTCAGCCTTTACAGGCGCGAGGTGCGTGTCGAACCCGCGGAGCTGGGCCGACTTTCGTTTTCGTGGATGGTGCCCGAACCCATCCCCGGCGCCGACCTGACCCGCCAGGACGCCGAAGACGCACCGGTGCGTGTGGTGCTGGGCTTCGACGGCGACACGGGCAAGCTGGCGGGCAAGGATCGGTTGCTGTTCGACCTGATCGAAGGCATCGTCGGCGAGCCGCCGCCTTACGCCACGTTGATGTACGTGTGGGACAACCGAGCTGCGGTGGGTTCGGTGATCGTTGCCGCGCGCACCGGGCGCATTCGCAAGATCGTCGTCGACTCGGGCCCAACGAAAGCGTCGGTGTGGAGATTCCACGAGCGAGACATCGCACGCGATTTCAAAGAGGCCTTTGGTGAGGAACCCGGCGCCTTGATCTCCATCGGGTTGATGACCGACAGCGACAACACCCGCACCAAAGTGCGCTCCTACTACGGAGAAGTCAGGCTGCTCGAGCGCCTGGGTGCCACGCCGTAGTGGTTGGCGTTCCTGCCGATCACGGCTGCGCCGAGAATCGGCGTTTCGACCTGCGCGTACTCCCTGATGCCCCTGCTGGCTTTTGTCTGTCGTCGCCTTGCTCAGGCCGTGCTGGTGATGCTGGCCGTCGGCCTGCTGTCGTTCACGCTGTTCCAGTTCGTGGGCGACCCGGTGACGAACCTGCTTGGGCAAGAGGCCACGCCGCAACAGCGCCTCGAACTGCGCCATGTCCTCGGGCTTGATCAGGGCCCGGCCACCCAGTTCGCGCGCTTCGTCGCTCACGCCTTGCAGGGCGAATTTGGCGTGAGCTTGCGTCAGGGTCGTCCGGTGTCGACGTTGATCGCCGAGCGCTTGCCCGCCACGCTCGAGCTGTCGTTGGTGGCGGCGGTGATGGCCGTGGCGCTGGGCATTCCGCTGGGTGTTTACGCCGCGCTGCGGCGTGGTCGGTGGGGCGCGCAGTGGCTGATGGCGGTGTCGCTGATCGGCGTGTCGTTGCCCACCTTCCTGATCGGCATCTTGCTGATCGCGGTGTTTTCGGTCGCGCTGAACTGGCTGCCGAGCTTCGGTCGTGGCGAGGTGGTGAAACTGGGCGCCTGGAGCACCGGCTTGCTGAGCGTCGATGGTTGGCGACACCTGGTGTTGCCGGCGATCACGCTGGCGGTGTTTCAGCTCACGCTGATCTTGCGGCTGGTGCGATCTGAAATGCTCGAGGTGCTGCGCACCGATTACATCCGCTTCGCGCGTGCCCGCGGCCTCACGAACCGCGCGGTTTATTTCGGCCACGCGTTGAAGAACACGCTGGTGCCGGTGATCACCATCACCGGGTTGCAGCTGGGTTCGCTGATCGCCTTTGCCATCATCACCGAGACGGTGTTCCAGTGGCCGGGCATGGGCGCGCTGTTCATCCAGGCGGTGCAGTTCGCCGACGTGCCGGTCATGGCGGCCTACCTGTGCCTGATCTCGCTGATCTTCGTGGTCATCAACCTGGTGGTCGATTTGCTCTACTTTGCGGTCGATCCGAGATTGCGCATCGAGCGCTCGGGTGGCGCTCCATGAGCGTGAACCTTGCGGGGCTGCGCCGATGCTTCGAAGGCGAGCTGTGGCATCGCTTCACGCATGCGCCGGTGGCGATCGTGGCCGCGCTGGTCGCGCTGGTGTGTGTGGCCGCCGCCGCCTTTGCCAACGTGCTGGCACCGCATCACCCCTTCGATCTGGCGACGCTGGAACTGGCCGATGCGCTGCTGCCACCGGCGTGGCTGCCCGAGGGCCGCGCCACCCATTGGCTGGGCACCGACGACCAGGGGCGCGACATCCTGTCGGCGCTGATGTATGGCTTGCGCATCTCGCTGTTCGTGGGGCTGGCGTCGGTGGTGGTGTCGACGGTCCTGGGCGTGACGCTCGGGTTGATGGCCGGCTTTTGGGGCGGCGTGTTCGACGCTTTCATCATGCGTGTGTGCGACGTGATGCTGTCGTTCCCGGCGATCCTGGTGGCGCTGCTGATCGACGGCCTGGGTCGTGCGCTGTTCCCCGGATCGCACGAGGCGCTGGCCTATGCGGTGCTGGTCATCGCGATCTCGTTGACCGGCTGGGTGCCTTACGCCCGCACGGTGCGCAGCAGCGCGATGGTCGAGCGCCAGAAGGAATACGTGCAGGCGGCGCGCGTCATCGGGGTCGCGCCGCTGCGCATCATGCGCCGCCACGTGCTGCCCAACGTGATGGGCCCGGTGATGGTGCTGGCGACCTTGCAGGTGGCCACGGCGATCCTGATCGAGGCGACCTTGTCGTTCCTGGGCGTGGGCGTGCCGCCGACATCGCCGTCGCTGGGCACGCTGATCCGCACGGGCAATGACTTCTTGCTGTCCGGCGAGTGGTGGATCACGCTGTTTCCGGGGCTGCTGCTGGTGGCGGTGGCGCTCAGCGTCAATTTGCTCGGCGACTGGCTGCGCGACGCCTTGAACCCGAGGCTGCGTTGAGATGAGCGCGCTGCTTGAAGTCAACCACCTGTGCGTCGAGTTCCAGGCGCGCCACGGCCAGGTGCGCGCGCTCGACGACGTGTCTTTCAGCATCTCGCCGGGCGAGATCCTCGGTCTGGTGGGCGAGTCGGGTGCGGGCAAGTCGCTGACCGGCGCGGCGATCGTCGGCCTGCTCGAGCCGCCCGCGCGCTTGTGTGGCGGCAGCGTCGTGTTCGACGGCCAGCGCATCGACCGGCTGCCCGAGGAGTCCTTGCGCCACCTGCGTGGTCGGCACATCGGCTCGATCTTCCAGGATCCGCTGACCGCGCTGAACCCGCTGTACACGGTCGGCGCGCAGCTTGTCGAGACCATCCGAGCGCACCTGCCGGTGAGCGCGGCCGATGCCACCGCCCGCGCGGTTCAACTGCTCGAGGAGACCGGCATCCAGGGCGCCGCTGCGCGGCTCGTCCAGTACCCGCATCAGTTTTCGGGCGGCATGCGCCAGCGCGTGGTGATCGCGCTGGCGCTGGCCGCCGAGCCGCGGCTGCTGATCGCCGACGAGCCCACCACGGCGCTCGATGTGTCGGTGCAGGCGCAGGTGATTTCGTTGCTCCGGCGGCTTGGCCGGCAGCACCGTCTGGCCGTGCTGCTGGTCACCCACGACATGGGCGTGATCGCCGAGGCCTGCGACCGAGTGGCGGTGATGTACGCCGGGCGCATCGTCGAGATCGGCCCGGTGCGCGAGGTGATCCATGCGCCTGCGCATCCGTATACCGCCGGCCTGATGGGGTCGATTCCACCGATGACCGGCGAGCGTGAGCGGCTGCTGCAAATCGACGGTGCGATGCCGCGCCTCGGGGCGACGCCCGCGGGCTGCGCCTTCCATCCGCGTTGCCCGAGCGTGATGGCGCGCTGCCGCACCGAACGGCCTGAGCTGATGGCCGCGGGCGTGAGCCGTGCGGCTTGCTGGCTGCACGATGTCGAGGCCTTGCGATGACGGCATCGACAAAACCCGACGGCTTGGCACCGACGGCGCCGCTGGTCGAGGTGCGCGATCTCGCCAAGTCCTTCGAGGTGTCATCACCGTGGCTGGAGCGGGTGCTGGCGCGCGAGCCGCGTCGCTTCATCCGGGCCGTGGATGGCGTGAGCTTCGACATCGAACGCGGACAGACGCTGGCGCTGGTCGGCGAGTCGGGCTGTGGCAAGAGCACGGTGGCTCGCTTGCTGGTCGGGCTGCATCGGCCGGATGCGGGCAGCATTCGATTCGATGGCGTTGACTTGCCGCAGACCTTGAAGTCGCCACGGGCGGGGGCGCTGCGGCGGCGCTTGCAGATGATCTTTCAGGACCCCTACGCCAGTCTCAATCCACGCTGGACGGTGGCTGACATCGTGGGCGAGCCGCTGCTCGAGCACCGCTTGATCGCCCATCGCTCGGAGCTTGTGGAGCGCGTGGCGGCGCTGCTGGGTTCGGTCGGCTTGTCAGCCGACGATGCGGGCAAGTTACCCCACCAGTTTTCGGGCGGGCAGCGCCAGCGCATCTCGATCGCGCGGGCGCTGGCAACGAACCCCGAGTTTTTGGTGTGCGATGAGCCGACCTCGGCGCTCGATGTGTCGGTGCAGGCTCAGGTGCTCAACCTCATGGGCGACTTGCAGCGGCGCCACGGCCTGACGTTTGTCTTGATCTCGCACAACCTCGCGGTGGTGCGCCACGTCAGTGACCGGGTCGGCGTGATGTACCTCGGGCGCCTTGTCGAACTGGCCGACCGCAACGTGCTGTTTGCGCGACCGCTGCACCCGTACACGCGCATGCTGCTCGATGCGGTCCCCGATCTCGCGATGAGCGGCCGCGTGCGCCAGCCGATATCCGGCGAGGTGCCGAACCCCATGCAGCCGCCCGCCGGCTGCGGATTTCATCCGCGCTGCCCGAACGCCAACGAGCGCTGCCGCGTCGAGCGGCCCCTGTTGCTGCCGTTCGAGGGTGCGATGGTGGCCTGCCACGCGGCGGCAGAAGGGCGCTTGTGAGCGCCCGCCGCATCAGCTCTGGGCCGGCAGCAGGTGCTCGTGGCGGAACAGATCGGCGGGTGTTTCGCGCTCGCGAATCAGCCAGACCTGATCGCCCGAGACCATGACCTCGGCGGCACGGCCGCGGGTGTTGTAGTTGCTGGCCATGCTCATGCCGTAGGCGCCTGCGGACAGCACCGCGAGGTGATCGCCGGGCTGCACAGCCAGAGCGCGGTCGCGGCCCAGCCAGTCGCCTGATTCGCACACCGGGCCCACCACGTCGCAGGTCACGGGCGGATCGGCGCGCAGCCGGCACGGCACGATGCCCATCCAGGCCTCGTACATCGCCGGGCGCATCAGGTCGTTCATGGCGGCATCGACGATGCAGAAATTCTTGCCGCCGGCATCGTGAGCAGGCTTGAGGTACAGCACCTCGGTGACCAGCAACCCCGCATTGCCCACCAGCGAACGGCCCGGCTCGAACATCAAGCGGCGGTGGCCGTGGCCACGCGCATCGATGCGTTGCAGCAGCGCGCCGATCAGGTCGGCGGCAGACGGTGGTTGCTCATCGGTGTAGGTGATGCCCAGGCCGCCGCCGAGGTCGAGGTGGTGCAACCGCGCGCCGCTGGCTTCAACCGCCTCGACCAGATCGAGCACCCGGTCGACGGCATCGAGGTAGGGAGCGATGTCGGTGATCTGCGAGCCGATGTGGCAGTCGATGCCCACCACCTCGAGCCCTGGCAGCGAGGCCGCGTGGGCGTACACCGCCACCGCCCTCTCGTGTCCGATGCCGAACTTGTTGCCCTTCAGTCCGGTGGAGATGTACGGGTGTGTCTTCGGGTCGAC
Source organism: uncultured Burkholderiales bacterium (assembly GCA_903905475.1). Classification (GTDB taxonomy): domain Bacteria; phylum Pseudomonadota; class Gammaproteobacteria; order Burkholderiales; family Burkholderiaceae_C; genus PBB1. The sequence goes on from CAIVGK010000200.1 coordinate 10,270, forward strand.
GTCGGGGTTCACGCGCAGGCTGATGCGCGCGGTGTGGCCCGACTGCACGGCCACCGCCGACAGTGCGTCGAGCTCGGCCTCGCTCTCGACGTTGAAGCACATCACGCCGACGGCGAGCGCTTGGCGCATTTCGGCGCGCGTCTTGCCGACGCCGGAAAACACCACCTTCGAGGGCTCGGCGCCCGCAGCCAGCACGCGCTCGAGTTCGCCTGAGGACACGATGTCAAAGCCGCAACCGGCCCGCGCGAAGGTCTGCAGCACGGCCAGGCTGGAGTTGGCTTTGACCGCGTAGCAAATCAGGTGGTCGCGACCTTCAAGCGCCTGCTGGTAGGCCGACAGCGCGGCCAGCATCGCGGTGCGTGAGTAGGCGTAAAGCGGCGTGCCGAAGCGCGCTGCCAGATCGGCAACATCGCAGCCATCGAGGGCGAGCGAGCCGGCGCGATAGGCGACTTGCGGCGAGCCAGGCAGCGGCGTCAAGGCGCCGAGCCCCACGACTTCGAGGGCGCCGCGGGTGCCGATCCCGACGCCGACGCGGCTTCATCTGGGCCGGTCGCTGCCTGACCTCTTGCAGCACCGGGCAGAAAGAGAGAGCCCTTCTGACCACACCCCGAGAGCACGCAACCCAAGGCCATCAAGGTGACCACACAAACCGGTCGAAAGACGGCGGCGACTAAACTTTGAGTGCGTTTTGACATCCCTGGAATTCTACTGACCATGCCCGACTCCACCGTGCCCACGCCGCTGACCGACAGCGAGTTTCGAGCCAGGGCCGGCTCGGTGTTGGCGGGCATCGAAGCGTGCGTCGACCGGTGGCTGCAAGACGATGTGATCGACATCGATGCCAGCCGCACCGGCGGGATGCTGGAACTCGATTTCCCGGACCGCAGCAAGATCGTCATCAACATGCAACCGCCGCTGCACGAACTGTGGCTGGCCGCACGCAGCGGCGGCTTCCATTTCAAGCATGCCAGCGGTCGCTGGATCGACACGCGCAGCGGTGCGGATTTCCAGTCGGTGCTGTCGACTTGCGCCAGCGAGCAGGCCGGGATCAGTTTGCTGTTTTGAGGCGCGCCGGGGCGGCGACCGGCTCAGCGGCTGAACAGGTCGAGGATGCTCTTGCGCTCTTCTGTGCCGGGCGGCTTGGGCGTGCTGTCTTCCAGGCCCACGCTGCTGACGCCGCTGCGCTGCGTGTACTCCTCATAGAACCACTCTGATCCGATGTGAACCACGCCCTCGGGGGCTGCGGCGGACAGTTCTGCTTCCGGCTTGCCCTTGAGCGCAGTGCTCATGTAGTCAATCCACACGGGCAGTGACAAGCCCCCGCCGGTCTCGCGGTCGCCCAGCTTGCGCGGGTTGTCGTAGCCGATCCAGACGATGGCCACCACGTCGCGCTGGTAGCCAGCAAACCAGGCGTCGAGCGAATCGTTGGTGGTGCCTGTCTTGCCGTAGATGTCGTGCCGCTTCAAGGTGGTCTGCGCACGCGCGGCGGTCCCGGCACGGGTCACTTCTTCCAGGAGGCTGTTCATCACGAACACGTTGCGCGGGCTGATGGCACGCATTGATTCATCGAGCGGTACGGGCTTGAATTCATGCACTAGGTGACCCTTGGAGTCGGTGACCCGGCTGACCAGATATGGGTTCACCCGGTAGCCGCCGTTGGCGAACACGGCGTAGGCCGACGCCATCTGCAGGGGAGTCACCGAGCCGCTGCCCAGCGCCATCGTCAGATAGGCCGGGTGCTTGTCGGCGTCGAAGCCAAAGCGCGTCGCCCAATCCTGCGCATATTGCGGACCGATCGACTGCAGGATGCGGATCGACACCATGTTCTTCGATTTGGCCAGCGCCTTGCGCATGGACATCGGTCCCTCGAAGGTGCCGTCGTAGTTTTGCGGCTCCCAGGGCTGGCTGCCGGTGCTGTCGGCGTCGAAGAACAGGGGCGCATCGTTGATGACGGTGGCGGGCGAAAAGCCCTTTTCGAGTGCCGCCGAGTAAACGAACGGCTTGAAGCTCGAGCCCGGCTGGCGCCACGCCTGCGTGACGCGATTGAACTTGTTCTTCGAGTAGTCGAAGCCCCCGACCATGGCCTGGATCGCTCCGGTTTGCGGCTCGAGCGCCACGAAGGCGCCTTCGACTTCAGGCAGTTGAGTGGCCGTCCAGATGCCGCTGTCGCTTTTTGCCAGCCGGATCACCGCGCCACGGCGGATTTTCGTCTTGGGGTTCGCCTTGTCCCCGAGCCCGGAAGTCACGGGTTTCAGCCCGTCGCCCGTGATGGTGATCTGCTCGCCGTCTTGCAGTGTCGCCACCAGCTTGCGCGTGCTGACTTCGAGCACCACCGCGGCCTTGAGCTGGTCGTTGTCGGGGTGGTCACCCAATGCCTCGCCGATGCGCGCGTCGAGGTCAGAGGCCTTGGCGGGCAAGTCGATGTAGGCCTCGGGGCCGCGGTAGACCTGCCTGCGTTCGTAGTCGAGGATGCCGCGCCGCAAGGCCCGGTACGCGGCCATCTGGTCGGTTGACCGAATCGTCAGGTGCACCTGCAGGCCCAGCGTGTAGGCGTCATCACCGTACTGCGCATGCACAAGCTGGCGCGCGGTTTCCGCGGCGTACTCGCCGTGGGAGGGCGAGTACGCCTGCGTGCGATAGGTCAGCTTCTGCTTGCGGGCCTCGTCGCGCTGGTCCTCGGTGATCAGCCCGTTCTCCAGCATCCGCTCGATGATGTGGAGTTGGCGCACGGTGGCTCGGCGCGGGTTGGCGATCGGGTTGTAGGCGGAAGGTGCTTTCGGCAGCCCAGCGAGCATGGCGGCTTCGGCGATCGTGATGTCCTTGAGAGGTTTGCCGAAATAGACCTCGCTGGCCGAGGCGAACCCGTAGGCGCGCTGGCCCAGGTAGATCTGGTTCATGTAGACCTCGAGGATCTGGTCCTTGCTCAGCAGGCTCTCGATCTTCAGCGCGAGCAAGATTTCGTAGATCTTCCGGGTGAAGGTCTTTTCGGTCGACAAGTAGAAGTTGCGGGCGACCTGCATGGTGATGGTCGATGCCCCCTGACTCCTCGACTCGCCGAAATTGGCCAACCCGGCGCGCAGGATTCCGAGGTAATCGACGCCCCCGTGCTGATAGAAGCGCGCATCTTCGATCGACAGCACGGCGTCCTTGATCACCTGTGGCAATTCAGCCGCCGAGACAAAGTTGCGCCGCTCTTCGCCGAATTCGCCCAGCAACACCCCGTCCGCGGCGTAGATGCGCATCGGCAGTTTGGGCCGGTAGTCGGTGAGCCCGCTGATGTCGGGCAGGTTCGGGTAGGCGACCGCCAAGGCGATGGACCCCACCAGCACGGCCCCAAGCCCGCCGGCGATCAACAGGCCGGCCGCACGGATCAACAAGCGGTTCAAACCAGACAACCACCCCGCCGGGCGCGCACGCGGCAACGGGGATGCCGAGCCAACGGCCCCGCGACGGGATTCGCTCATGGAGCTCCTGAAAACACGAACGCGATTATAGGAAGCGGGGCGCCGTCGACGCCCGCCGGGAAGCTGCCGCAACAAGGGGTAACAACAAACCGCTCAGCTGACGTTCCCCCTCACCGATAACTGGCTTTGCTGGGCGCGTTTGCGCTGCAATCAAGCCGGCTTTCACTGCCCTTTTTGCCTTTTTGCTCATAGGGTTTGCTGCTAGGATTGAAGTGATTTCTTAACAGTCAGCCGCAATTTGCGGCGTGCTGGAGGACGAGGCCTGTGAGCTTTTTAGACACTTTGCTGGGCCGAACGCATCCCCCGATGATCGGGCTCGATATCAGCTCGTCAAGCGTGAAGCTCGTTGAGCTTGGGCAAGATGAGTCCGGCAAGTTCATCCTGGAGCGGTTTGCCAGCGAAAGTTTTGAAAAAGGCTGGATCGTCGACGGTCAGATCGAGAAATTCGAGGAGGTCGCCGACGCCGTGCGTCGAGTGATCGTGAAGAGCGGCACCAAGTCCCGCGACGTGGTGATGGCGATGCCGCAGTCCGCAGTGATCACCAAGAAGATCATGTTGCCCGCTGGTTTGCGCGAGGAAGAGCTCGAGGTTCAAGTCGAGTCGGAAGCCAACCAGTACATCCCGTTTTCGCTGGACGAGGTGAGCCTCGACTTCTGCGTGATCGGCCCGAGCCCGACCTCGGTCGGCGACGTCGAGGTGCTGATCGCTGCATCGAGAAAAGACCGTGTCCAAGACCGGCAAGGCTTGGCGGAAGCCGCCGGCCTGCGCCCCGTTGTGCTCGATATCGAGGCTCATGCGTCGCGTCTTGCGATGTCCCGCCTTGTTCGCGCCTTGCCCAACGCAGGCCGGGATTCGCTGGTGGCGTTGTTCGAGATCGGTGCCGACACGACCAGCCTCAAGGTCTTGCTGGACGATGAATTGCTTTACGACCGTGACCAGGCCTTCGGTGGCTCACAGCTCACGCAGCTGATCTCGCGCCAGTACGGCTTCTCGTTCGAGGAAGCCGAGCAGAAGAAGTTGGCGTCCGAGCTGCCCGATGACTACACCTCGCAGATCCTTGCGCCATTTGTCGACAGCCTCTCGCAGGAAATCGGTCGCGCCCTGCAGTACTTCTTCACGAGCACGCCCCACCACAAGGTGCACTACGTGATGCTCGCCGGTGGTACCGCAACGCTTCCCGGCCTCAAGGACCGGGTGACCGAACTGACTGGTTTTGCATCCAAGGTGGTCAATCCTTTTGACAACATGACGTTCGGCAGTGCCGTGCGCGAGAGCAAGCTGTACCGCGAGGCGCCGTCGTATCTGACCGCTTGCGGTCTGGCGATGCGGAGGTTCGCCAGGTGATCCTGATCAACTTGCTGCCGCATCGCGCGGAAAAACGCAAACGCAAGAAGATTGCCTTCTTCGTGGGCGTTGCCGCGGCTGCCGCTGCGGGTCTGCTGGCTGTGGGGTTGTGGTTCGGTGTGGTGCAGCAATTGACGGCGGCCCAGCAGGAACGGAACGATTACCTGGGCCGCGAGATCAAGACGCTTGAAGCCCAGATCAAGGACATCGCCACACTGAAGGCTGAAATCGAATCGCTGAAGGCGCGCCAAAAGGCGGTTGAAGACCTGCAGTCTGATCGCAATGTGCCGGTCCATCTGCTCAACGAGTTGGTCAAGCAAGCGCCCGAAGGGATCTACTTCAAGTCGGTCAAGCAAGAAGGCCAGATGCTGAGCATCGTCGGTGTGGCGCAGACCAACGAACGGGTTTCCGAATTTCTTCGCAACACCAACTACAACTCCGAATGGCTGGAAAAGCCAGATCTGGTCGAGATCAAGGCCGCCGGCACGCAAACCGTCGACCGCTCGCAAAAGCGCCTGTTCGAGTTTTCAATCCGTGTGAGCGCCAAGCGCCCTCAAGAAAATGCGGATGCCGCGATTGCACCGCACGCTGTCAAGAAGGACTGACCCCATGGCCAAATCTTCTTCAGCAAGCGTCGATCTGAACTCGGTTTTTCAGGGCGCGGCGACCCAGTTCAGGGGCTTGAACGTCAGTCAGCCGGGGCAGTGGCCTCCGTTGCCCAAGCTGGCGGCCTTTGTGGGTGTGGCGCTCGTCGTCGTGGCTCTGGGCTGGTTCGCCGTGCTCCTCGATGCCAACGACGAACTTGAGGCCGAGCGAGCCAAGGAGCCCACGCTCAAGCTGGCCTATCGCGACAAACTCGTTCAAGCGGTCAATCTCAGTGAACTTCGCAAGCAAAAGCTGCTGGTCGAGGAGTACGTCATCCAGTTGGAGAAGCAGCTCCCGGGCAAGGCCGAGATGGACGCCCTGCTGTCGGACATCAACCAAGCTGGGTTGGGCCGTGGTCTTCAGTTTGAACTGTTCCGACCGGGGCAGGTGGTGGTGAAGGATTACTACGCCGAACTGCCCATCGAATTGAAGGTGTCTGGCCGCTTCCATGATGTGGGTGCTTTCGCGGCGGACGTCGCCAACTTGTCGCGCATCGTGACGCTGCACGACCTGTCCATCACCACCGCCAAGGCGGGCGGCGATGTCTTGTCGATGGATGCGACAGCACGCACCTATCGTTACCTCGACCCCGAAGAAGTCGAGACGATCCGCAAGGTGTCTGCGGCCAAGAAGGCCAAGACGGGAGCGCAAAAATGAAGCTCCGCGTCGGTCTCATGCCAGCGCTCATCGGCGTTGCCTCGCTGCTCCTGACGGCTTGCAGTGGCGAGCAGCAGGAGCTTTCCGAATGGATCGCCCAGCAGCGCGATGAGGTCAAGCCCAGCGTGCAACCCATTTTGCCGCCCAAGAAGTTCAACCCGCAGCCCTATCTGGCGGCTGACGCTGTCGAGCCGTTCAGCACCCAAAAACTCACGGTCGCGATCAAGCAAGAGTCGCGGCAGCCCAGTTCGTTGCTGGCTTCGGAGGTCAACCGTCGTCCCGAGCCGCTCGAAGCGTTTCCGCTTGACAGCGTGACGATGGTGGGCAGTCTCATCAAGCACAACACGCCGTTTGCCTTGCTGAGGGTCGACAAGCTGCTCTATCAGGTCAAGCTCGGCGATTACCTGGGGCAGAACTACGGAAAGATCGTGAAGATCACCGAAACCGACATGTCCATTCGGGAGGTCGTACAAGACGGCAGCGGCGAATGGACGGAGCGAATCAGCTCGATCCAACTCCAGGAGAAAGCCCCATGAATGCCATGCAGCAGATCAACATGATGGGTGACTGGCGAGTCCGTCTTTTGACGTTTGCGTGCGCGCTGGCCGCCTGGGTTCCGGCGATGGCGCAACCTGTCATCCAGTCGATCAGCAGTTCCCGGCAGGCCGGCACGGAGGTGGTCAGAGTCGAGTTTTCCGAGCCGCTCAAGGCCATTCCGGCGGGCTTTGTGATCCAGACCCCTCCGCGCATCGCACTGGACCTTCCCGGCGTGTCCAACGGGACGGGCAAGCCTTCGGTCGAGCTGAACCAGGGCAATGTGCGTGCCGTCAACATGGCGCACACCGAGGACCGCACCCGGTTGGTCATCAACCTCGGCAAGCCCGCCACCTACCGCGCAGAACTCCAGGGCAACGCCCTGATCGTCGTGCTGGATTCAGGCGTGTCGCCTTCCGTGGCGGCGCTCAGCCCTGGCGCCGGGGCGGGTGATGAAGCGGTGCGTTTTGCCGAGGGTCAGAACCGCACGCAATTGCCGGTGAAGAACATCGACTTTCGGCGTGGAGCCGATGGCGCCGGTCGGGTCATCGTGGACCTGGCCAACAACCAAGTTGGGGTGGACATTCGTCAGCAGGGGCAAGGCCTGGTCGTCGAGTTCCTGAGCTCCAGCCTGCCCGACAACCTCAGGCGCCGGCTTGATGTGGTCGACTTCGGCACGCCGGTGCAAACGGTGTCGGCCGTCCAGATCGGCGACAAGGTGCGCATGGTGGTGGAGCCGCGTGGTGCCTGGGAGCACAGCGCTTATCAGAGCGACAACCAGTTCGTGCTCGAGATTCGTCCCCAGAAGATCGACCCGAACAAGCTCACGCAAGGCCCCGGCTTCGCCGGCGAGAAGCTGTCCCTGAATTTCCAGAACATCGAGGTTCGGGCGTTGTTGCAGGTCATCGCCGATTTCACCAATTTCAACGTGGTGACCAGCGACACCGTGACCGGCAATGTCACGTTGCGTCTCAAAGACGTGCCCTGGGATCAGGCGCTTGACATCATTCTTCAGTCTCGCGGGTTGGGGCTGCGCAAGTCGGGCAACGTGCTGATGATCGCGCCGAAGGATGAACTCAACGCCAAGGAAAAGAGCGAGTTGGAGTCCAACGCCCAGATCGCCGCGCTGGAGCCTGTGCGATCGCAGGCCTTTCAGCTGAACTACACCAAGGCCGAAGAGGTTGCCCGAGGGCTGTCTGGTGAGTCGTCCGGCCAATCCGGCGGCGGCGGTTCAAGTGGTGCCACCGCGACCCGAATCCTTTCGGCGCGCGGCACGGTCTTCTCTGAAACCCGGACCAACCAACTGTTTGTCAGCGACACCCCGGCCAAGCTCGAAGAAATCCAGAGCCTGATCTCGAAGATCGATGTCCCGGTGCGGCAGGTGCTGATCGAGGCGCGGATCGTCGAGGCGGATGACTCGTTCGGCCGGTCCTTGGGTGTGCGACTCGGGCTGAACGACACGCGCGGCTACGGGTTGGGCAATGCCGGGGGCACCCGTGCCATCGTCAGCGGCAACCTCAACGCCATCGGGTCGCAGACGGGACAGGTCACCGGCTCGACGGCCTCGCTCAGCGACACGAATTTTGTCAACCTGCCAGCCACGGCTCAGGGGGGATTTGCGCCGGCTTCGGTCGCCATTTCCCTGTTTGGATCGAGTGCCAACCGGTTCTTGAACCTCGAAATCTCGGCGCTCGAAGCCGACGGACGCGGCAAGATCATTTCCAGTCCGCGGATCGTCACGGCCGATCAGATCAAGGCGATGATCCAGCAGGGCACCAAGATTCCGTATCAGCAGGCCACCTCCAGTGGCGCCACATCGGTCGCGTTTGTCGACGCCACGCTCAAACTTGAGGTGACGCCGCAGATCACGCCCGAGGGCAACGTGATCATGGCCGTCGAGGTCAACAAGGACAGCGTGGGCGCCAGCACGCAGGGCATCCCGTCGATCAATACCAAGTCGGTGAAGACGCAGGTGCTGGTCGAAAACGGTGGCACGGTGGTCATCGGGGGGATCTTCGAGCAGACCGAACGCTCTGATGAAGCCAAGGTTCCCTTGCTCGGCGATGTGCCGGTGCTGGGCAACCTGTTCAAGACCAAGACCAAGTCGATGAAGAAGACCGAGTTGCTGATCTTCCTGACCCCCCGGGTGGTGAGCGAGCGCACCGCCGCGCGCTGATCGCGGGCGACGTGGCTCTTCGGCAGCAGTTTCCATGCTCATCAGCCTGATTGGCATGCCCGGTGGTGGCAAATCCACCGTCGGCAGGCAACTGGCGCGCCGGCTGGGCGTTGCCTTCAACGACAGCGACACCCTCATTGAGCGCCGCATTGGTTGCGGCATCCGCGAGTTCTTCGAACGCGAGGGCGAGGAATGCTTTCGCGACATCGAGCAGGCAGTGATCGCCGAAGTGGTGGCTTCATCCCAGGGCGTGCTGGCCACCGGCGGCGGCGTGGTGCTGCGAGAAGCCAACCGCGAGGTCCTTCGTCAGGGCAGCTCGGTCGTCTACCTGCGGTCTTCCCCCGAAGAATTGTTTCGTCGTCTGCGCTACGACACGAACCGACCACTGCTTCAGGTGAACGACCCGTTGGCCCGCTTGCGTGCGCTGTTTCAGGTGCGTGACCCGCTGTATCGCAGCATCGCCCATTACGTGATCGAGACCGGGCGACCCTCGGTGCCCAACTTGATCAACATGTTGCTCATGCAGCTGGAGCTGGCGGGCCTCATTCCCATGGACAGCGTGCCATCGCCGGTCGACGGAGCCGAGCCGCCAGCCCATTGAGCCCGGCAGTCGCGTTGCAAAATACGTCGATGCCCAATCAACTTCACACCGAGTCGGTCCGCATCGAGCTCGCGGATCGAAGCTACGACATCCTCATCGGCTGCGGGCTGCTCGATCTGCCCTCGGCGCTCTCGTGCGGATCAGCATCTGCCGAAGCGTTGATCGTCACCAACACCACCGTCGCGCCGCTCTACGCCGAGCGCTTGCAACGTGTTCTGGCGGCGCATCACGCCCGCGTGCGCATCATCGCCTTGCCCGATGGCGAGGTCTACAAGGACTGGGCGACCCTCAACCTGATCTTTGATGAACTGCTGCGCGAGGCCTTCGATCGCAAGACGGTGCTCTACGCGCTGGGTGGTGGGGTGATCGGCGACATGACCGGCTTTGCCGCCGCCTGCTACATGCGCGGCGTGGCCTATGTGCAGGTTCCCACCACGCTGCTGGCACAGGTCGATTCATCGGTGGGCGGCAAGACGGCCATCAACCACCCCGCGGGCAAAAACATGATCGGCGCGTTCTACCAGCCGCTGCGGGTGATTGCCGATCTCGACACGCTCGACACGCTGCCCGATCGCGAAATCTCCGCCGGCCTGGCCGAGGTGATCAAGTACGGTCCGATCGCCGACGATGCGTTCTTGACCTGGATCGAGCAGCACATCGAGGCCCTGCGCGCCCGGGACAAGACGGCGCTGGCGCACGCGGTGCGGCGCTCTTGCGAAATCAAGGCCTGGGTGGTCGGGCAAGACGAGCGCGAGTCCGGCTTGCGCGCGATCCTCAACTTCGGCCACACCTTCGGCCATGCGATCGAGGCGGGGCTGGGCTACGGCGTATGGCTGCACGGTGAGGCCGTGGGCTGCGGCATGGTCATGGCCGCCGATCTGTCGGTGCGCCTCGGGCTCATTGACGCGGCGTACGCCACGCGGCTCACGACCTTGATCGAGCGCGCCGGGCTGCCCACGCGCGGCCCACGGCTCGGCGCAGCGCGTTACCTCGAGTTGATGCGCGTCGACAAGAAGTCCGAGGCGGGTCAGATCCGCTTCGTGCTGATCGACGCACCGGGGCGCGCGAGCCTGCACCGCGCCGATGATGCGCTGGTGGCCCAGGCGATCGAAGCGCACTGCGCGTGAACATCACTCACGGCGGATCGCTGGCCCCATTTGCCAGCCACCCTGACCAAAGTCGCGGCCGGCGGCATGACGAGGTGCCTTCGCCGGGGCGCAACGTGTTCCAGCGCGACCGCGATCGCATCGTGCACAGCACGGCGTTTCGTCGCCTGGTTTACAAGACGCAGGTCTTCCTCAACCACGAGGGAGATCTGTTTCGCACCCGCATGACGCACTCGCTCGAGGTGGCGCAGATCGCTCGTTCGATCGCCCGTCCGCTGGGCCTGCATGAGGATCTGGTCGAAGCCATCGCCCTGGCACATGACGTGGGCCACACGCCCTTCGGCCACGCCGGTCAGGATGCGCTCAACGCCTGCATGCTGCAGGTGCACCCCGACCGCGAAGGCTTCGAGCACAACTTCCAGAGTCTGCGCGTGCTGGATTTTCTCGAGGTCCGCTACCCGCAGTTCGAGGGTTTGAACCTGAGTTTCGAGACCCGCGAGGGCGTGCTCAAGCATTGCTCGCAAGCCAATGCGCGCCGGCTCGAAGCCAGCGAACCTGGTGGCGTCGGCCAGCGGTTTCTGGAGTGCACGCAGCCCGGGCTTGAGGCGCAGTTGTGCAACCTGGCCGATGAGATCGCCTACAACGCGCACGACATCGACGATGGCGTGCGATCGGGCTTGCTCTCGCTCGAGCAGCTTGAAGAGGCGCAGGTCTTCGACCGCTACCGCGTCGAGAGCCTGCAAGAGCACCCGCACCTGTCGGGCAGGCGCCTGCTGTTCGAGTCCATTCGCCGCATGCTGTCGGCGCAGATTCACGACGTGATCGCCAGCACCCGTGCGCTGATTGATCAGGCCGCGCCCGGAACCGCAGACGAGGCGCGCCAGCAGCCACCGCTGGTGTGCTTCAGCCCGACGATGGCTGTGCAAAGCGCACAGCTCAAGTATTTCCTCAGCCGCAACCTGTACCGACACCCGAAAGTGCAAGACACCACGGACCGTGCGCGCGAGGTCGTGAGTGGTTTGTTCGAGCGCTACCTGAACAAGCCCGCCGATCTGCCCGAGTCTGCGCCCCTCTTGCCGCCACTGAACCACCAGCCCACCCAGCGCGCGCGCGCCGTGGCCGATTACATCGCCGGCATGACCGACCGGTTCGCTCTGCGCGAACACGAGCGATTGACCGGCGAGCGTCTGTTCGACTGACGCTCGCAGTCCCGCGGGACTGCGGCGCTTCAGTCGGCCGCGAGCACCAGTTCGATGTGCCTCACGCTCGCCACCGCCACGCCACGGCGCTGAGCGGGGCGCAGCACGGTTTCGCACAGCCTGGACGCCACTGCGAGTTGCAGCGTGGGAGGTTGCTGCGGCTCGATGCGGGTGACGGCGCATTGCTGCGCCACGCCAGCCTTGCTGATCAACACATCGACGCTCACGCTGCGCACGCCCAGGGCCATCAGCGTTGGCACATCGACCTGCCACTCTGGCAGCGGCATCGCCGGGGTATCGACTTCAGAGGTGTCGAAGTACCGCTGTCCTGGCGCTGGATGGGCACCTGAGCTCATCGACGCTCCAGCCGCAGGCGACTGCAGTTCATCGGGCGACGCTGTCACGGGCACCGGCTGCTGCGTGGCGATGGGTTCTGCGGCGACCGTGCGCACCTGCATCGATGCCGCCATGGGCGTTCGCGCCTGCGGGTCTCGCAAACCGTCCGCATGGCCGGCGACCGCAGCGGCCAGAGCGGCGTGCAGCACCGCGGCTCCCAGCAACGAGACGCCAAGGCCGCGCCAGGCGTGGCCCGTGCTCACGCCGAACTGGGCGGGCTCAGCCC
>CAIVGK010000201.1 GCA_903905475.1 uncultured Burkholderiales bacterium
ACGCCGGCCATCACCACCGGCTCGCCGCCGCTGCTGCCGCGCGTGGTCAGCGTGATGTCGAGCAGCTTGTTGGCGCGCCGTGCATCGTCGAAGAACAGCTCGTAGAAATCGCCCATCCGGTAGAACAGCAGCGTGTCCGGACGGTCGGCCTTGATGCGCATCCACTGCGCGATCATGGGCGTGTGGGCCGCAGCGCTGGCAAGGGGCTGGCTGGACGGCGAAGGCCCTGCGGACATCGTTGGCGCGGGGTGGGAGGCGAGGCGGCGTTGTGCAGTCGACCTTCGGCAGGCAGGCCCGTGGTGGCCTGGCGCTGAATCTGCTGCGGCGGCTGGGCCTTGACGCCGGTCAATGCCGCGTGTCGTGCGACCCGACAAACTGGCTCTGACCGCGGCCCTCATGGCCGGCCCACTTTCGATCGGATCTCCCCATGAAGCTCAACCGCTATCGCCACCTCGCCCAGACCTCGGCGTTCTGTTTGGCCGTGATCGCCTCAAGCCACGCTGGTGCAGCCACCCCGCCGGATGATCACGCCGCGCACCATCCCGCTGCCGCCGCGTCGCAGCCGGCCGTTGATGCCGGCAAGTACAGCGCGCAGATGGCCCGCATGCAGGAGATGCACCAGAAGATGCAGGCCGCCAAGACCCCCGAGGAGCGCGCCGCGCTCATGAAGGAGCACCTGCAGGTCATGCAAGGCGGCATGGCCATGATGGGTCAGATGCCAGGCTGCATGGCGATGCACTGCCGCGGGATGGGCACGCCGCCAAACCGGCCCAAGGGCGCCCAAAAAACCATGCCTCGCGACGGCATGCGCGCCGAGCACGAGGCCATGCATCAACGCATGGACATGATGGAAATGATGATGCGGATGATGCTGGACCGGCAGGGCGTGACGTCGGGCGGCTGATGGCATCAGCAGGTCAGGTCGTCAGGCCATCGCACGAAGCGGGGCCGTGTAATGCCATGCAAGGTGGGCCAGTTCGAGCAGGATCACCGTCACCAGCAACTTGAAAGTCCAGGCGCGAGCTTGCGGATGGTTTGAAAGCCTGGCGCCCAGGCTCGCGCCGATCAGGCTGCCGATGGACATGATGGCGCCTTCGGTCCACAGGATCTCCCCACCCCGCGCAAACATCACGATCGCCACCGCCGTGCTCACGGCGAGCAACAACGCCTTGAGCGCGTTGGCCTGGGGCAACGCGTAATGGCACGTCAGCATCAGCACCAACAGCAAGTAGGTGGCGCCATCCACGGCGATGAAGCCCAGCCAGAAGCCGACAAACAGAATCAGGGCCATCGCACCTCGAGTGACCTCGGGCTCCTGGTCCTGCTCCTTGGCGAGCGCTTTCTTCACTTTGGTGAAGATGAGCACCAGCGCGATGAGCACCGCCCCGGTGATCACGATGCCCATCTGCCGGTTGCCCAGCCTTTCAGCAAGCAGCGCACCGCCGATGCTGCCAACCAGCGCCGGCGGCACCAGCTTGGCTGCAGCGCGCCAATCCATCTGTCCGCGTCGCGCGAAGGACCACGATGCCGTCAGGGCACCCAGCAAGACGGGCAGGCGATTGGTGGCGTTGGCGACCATTTCAGGCAAACCCAGCATCACAAGGATCGGCAAGCTCACCGCCGAACCCGACGAAGCCAACGTGTTCAGAAAGCCGCAAGCCAGCCCAACCGTGACCAGTGCGCTCCAGTAAGTCAAATCAGTCATCACAGCCTTTCAGCGTCAAATTAAGTGCGCGGAGGATAGGCGATGGGGCGCTGAAATAGACGTGGGCTGGCAACCCGGCGGGTCAGCGCATCGATTGAACAAGGCGGCTGACCAGGCGCAGCGCGCGCCGCCCCTCGGTGGTGGTGGCTTCCTGCGGGGCTTTGGCGATGAAGTCCGCGATCTCCGGCTTTTGTGCAGCACTCAGGCTGCCGACAGGCCATCGACCCGTCGGGAAACAACCGTTCGGAGGACTCGCTGTCGAGCATGCGGTGGCTCGCTTCGAACGTCCCCCTGGCGCGCGTCGGCAAGAAAAACGCAGCCGCTCGGCCACGAGCGCTCAGTGCCCGGGCGCGTCGTGCTTGTGCAAGCTGCGCTCCCAGGCGCGCAATTCGCGGTGCCAGGTGCGCAGCCGGTGGTCGCTGGCGTGGCCTTCGGGGCCTGACAAGGCGGCAATCAGCTGGTCGAGCAAGATGTCCTGGTCGGCATTCAGCCGTTCGGGAAAGATCGGCAGCACGGTGACGACATGGTCGCCGCGCGGGCCGCGCCGCTCGAGTGGAAAGCCCAGGTGCTTGAGCCGGTAGGTCAGCCGGTCGCGGTTGAGCGCCAGCGGCTGCAGCCCCGTGAGCGTGGGCACGGAAATCGTGCGGTTGGCGATCCAGGCGAAGCCGTCGACCGGCATTTCGCAGCGCACCGTGCGGTCCTCGTCGAGCTTGAACAGCGGGTGCTCGATCAGCTCCACGCGCAAGAACAGATCGACCGCCGCGTGCTGCGAGCGCGTGCGCTGCGCACTGACGTTGAGCATGTCGCCGCCGCGCACGCCGTGCGGGATGCGCGCGTTCACCTGGTAGCGGCGCGCATCGAGCTTGCCGGTGCCGTGGCAGTCGACGCATGGGGTCTTGATGGTGCCCTTGCCGCCGCAGGCCTCGCACGCCAGGCGGGTGCTCAGCCAGCCGAACCACGCCGCTTGCTTGACTTCGCCGGTGCCTTCGCATGGCGCGCAGGCGGCTTCGGCCAGCCGGAAGCCGCGGCCCGAGCAGCTCTCGCAGGTGTCGACGAGCTTGCCTTGCAGCACCTTGGTGCAACCGGCCGCGGCTTCTTCCAGCGTCAGGCGGACCTTGCGGTGCACCGCGCGGCGCGGGCCGGTGTCGTCAGCCGGTTCGCCGCGCGTCGCGCCGGCGCCAGCGTTGGCGTCCGAGTGGTGGCCGGTCTTGGCGTTGCCCTTGGCTCCCGCGCTGGCGCCGGCCTTGGCACCGGCATGGGCGCCCGCGCGGGCGCTGTCATCGGCGCGCGGCGGCGAAGGGGGCGGCGACGGCGGCGGCGAGGATGCCGGCGGCGGGGGCGCGGGCGGCTTGCTCGTGCGCGGTGCGGCTTCGGGTGTCGCACCCAGGCCCGCGCGGTGGATGACCCGGAACGCGTCGTTGATGCGCTGCATGCGCGCCACCGCGCCGGCGCTGTCGTTGCGGTCGGGGTGCCAGTGCGACACCAGCCTGCGCCACGCAGCCTTCACCTCGTGGGCCGTCGCGCCCGGCGTCAGGCCCAGCTCGGCAAAGGCGTGCCGGGTGTCCACGGTCACCTCCTCGAGGGGGCGCGGCCGGCCGCGGCCGACGGTGGCGCCTTGGTGCGAGCCACCCACACCTTGTAGGCGTTGGGCGTCAGTTCACGCTTGAGCAACTGCACCACCTGACCGGGCGACAGCCCGTGGCTGCGCAGCACCGCCGCAAAGGGCGGGCGGTCGTCCCAGGCGACGGCAATCACCTCCTGGATCTGCGCGGCAGTCAATCGTGGAACGGGCTTGGCCATGGGCTCGATTGTCGGTCACGGCATCGCGGCGGCCGTGACCGGGTGGGACCGATCGGGCGAGCGATCACTCACGGCGGGGCCGCTTCCAGCGCTGTGTTGCCATGGATCAAGGACCCCCGTCCGGCGCCCAGCCAGCGACCCTAAACGCCAAACGGATAGGTGTCGGGCATGCCCTCGACCTCTTCGGTCTTGAGCGGGGTGACGGCGCGGGTTTCGTCGAACCAGATGTATTCGTCGAACTGGCGCGGCAGCATGGCTTCGAAGTAGTGGCTCTGGCGCTCGGTTTCGGGGCGGTAGATCACGCCGATGGCGCGCTCGAGGCGCGGGCGTGACAGCCCTTCGATCACGGCCGCCGGCGTGGGCGCGCGCAGCGGCAAGATGAAGCGCGCCACCTGCGTCTCGTGGAACAGCCGCTCGTAGCTGCCGGCCAGCGATGGCCGCACCGGCTTGATTTGCATCGCGCCGTCCCAGTCGGTGGCGGCGGCCACGGTGCCGCTGTGGGTGCCAAAGCCGATCAGGTACGCGGCGCTGCCGAACTCGCGGCGGCACAGGTGGCCGATGTTGAATTCGCCGCGCAGCGACATCTCGGTGGCCGCCGAGTCGCCGACGTGCGAGTTGTGCGCCCACACGATGGCCTTGGACTGCGGCCCGTGGAAGGCCAGCAGGTTCTTCAGCGTGTCGAACATGTGCGTGTCGCGCAGGTTCCACGACGCGCGCGAACCGTAGTACATGGTGCGGTAGTAGCGCTCGGCGTTGGTCACCAGCCTGGCGTTTTGCACCGCATCCAGAAAGCGCTCGCCGTCGTGCTCGGCGTACAGCGGGCGTTTGCCGAGCAGCTCGGTGAGCATCGTGACGACCTGACGCTCGCAGCTGCGGTAGGGGTCGGTGAGCGCGGCACGCCCGTAGACCTGCGGATCGGCCTGCCACGGCGTGAGGCAGCCGTAGCGCTGGCGCGCCACCTTCGCGGTGGCCGGGTCGATTTCGTCGAGGTAGCCCAGCACCGAGCGGATCGAGTGGTGCAAGCTGTACAGGTCGAGCCCGTGAAAGGCCACCGGCGCGGCCGCGCTGGCGTTGTGCTGGTGCAGCCAGTCGACGAAGCCGCGCACCTCCTGGTTGCGCCACATCCACACCGGAAAGCGCGCAAACGCCGTCCATTCGGCCGGCCGGTGGCTGGCGTGCCGCACGTAGTGGTTGATGCGCGCGGCGTCGGGCCAGTCGGCCTCGATCGCGATGAAGCCAAAGCCCTTGCGCTCGATCAGCTCGCGGGTGATGCGCTCGCGCATCCGGTAGAACTCGGACGTGCCGTGCGACGCCTCGCCCAGCAGCACCACGCGGGCGTCGCCGATGCGCGCGAGCAGCGGCTCGAGGTCGGCGATGTTGGGTGTGGCGAAGCGCTCGCCGGCGGCCGCGATGGCGGTGGCCAGCACGCCATCGGCCCGCGGCGTGGTGCGGAGCGCCGCCGGCCAGGTGGTGTCGGCGTGGGTGGCTGGGCGGTCTTCCTCGCCGAGCACCGGGCCCAGCCGCACATCGGCGACGTCTTCGGTGCGCCACTGGTTGGCCGACACGCGGGTGACGCGCACCAGCTCAAGCACATCGGCGTCGGGCCCCACCGGCATGACCAGCCGCCCGCCGATGGCGAGCTGCTGCGCCAGCACATCGGGCACGTGCGCGGCGCCGCGGTGGACCACGATCACGTCGAAGGGCGAGGACTGCGCGCAGCCCGCGGCGGCCTCGCCCGGGACCACCTGCGCGTTGTTCACGCCCAGCCGCTGCAGCGTGGCCGCCGCGCTGCGGGCCAGGTGCTCGAGCGGCTCGACCGCCCACACGCGATCGGCCAGCCGCGCCAGCACTGCCGTGGCGTAGCCCGCGCCGGCGGCGATTTCCAGCACCTTGTCGGTGGGCCCCGGTGCGGCCGCCTCGATCATCAGCGCGAGCACGTGCGGCGCGGGGATGGTGCGCCCGTCGCCAAGCGGCAGCGCCACATCCTCGAAGGCGAACTCATGGAGTGCCGCGGGCACGAACGCCTCGCGCGGTACGCGGCGCAGGGCCTCGAGCAGGCGCAGCGAACGCACGCCGCGCCCGGCAACGCTTTGCGCCACCATCTCGGCGCGCTGCAGGTCGAAGCGGGTGTCGCTCATCGCTCAGGTCCTCCAGCGGGCGCAGCCCCGAGGGATCGGGACCTTCCCTGCGCGCGGACCCGCATGCCCCGTCCCCAAGGCACGCGAGCGGCGCGTCAGGTCACGAGATTTCCAGCCGCTTGGACGTGCCGCCGGACTTCTTGGGCAGCGTGAGCTGCAGCACGCCGTTTTCGTACTTGGCTTCGGCGCGCGCTTCGTCGATGGCCGAGTCCAGCAGGAAACTGCGCGTGCACTGCCCGAGGTAGCGCTCCGAGCGCAGCACCTTGGCGCCGGCCGGCGACTCGGACTCGCGCTTGAGCTCGGCGTTGATGGTCACCTGGTTGCCGTCGATGTGCACCGAGATGTCTTCCTTGCGTGCGCCGGGCACCTCGGCCTTGAGCAGGTAGTTGCCGGTGTCCTCGTTGAGGTCGACGTTGATGCGTGGCGCGCGGTCGATCGCCGCGACGCGCCAGGGGCGCATCATGCTGCGCAGCATGTCTTCCATCGGGTCGACCGCGAACAGGTCATTCAAACGCAATTCGTTCATGAGTTTTCTCCTCGTTGGGGGGTGATCGGGTGAGGTCGGCGACGTACTCGCCACCACCCGCAAGAGTCTCGGGCCGGGCCTGGCGCAGGTGATTGAGCCTGCACAACGCCGCCGCACATCCGCCGACACGCACCGTGAAGACCTCGCTCAGGGGCGTGTCTTGCGGTACATCCCGACCAGCTCGGCCTGCGCCAGGATGTGCCCGGCCATGGCCCGCTCGACGGCCGCGCGCGTGGGCTGGTACAGCGCGGTCAGCCAGATGTTCAGCGCGTACAGCGTGAAGCGGTAGCGGTGGCGTCCCACCGGCGGGCACGGACCGCCGTAGCCGGTGCGGCGCCAGTCGTTGAGCCCGCTGCGCGCGCCGGCCGGCAGCGGCTTGCCGCCTTGCGGCAGTCCGCTCACATGCGGGTCCATGTCGATCACCACCCAGTGCACCCACGGTTTGACCGGCGCTTCGGGATCCGGGGCGTCGGGGTCGTCGACGATCAGCGTGAGGCTCTCTGCGCCGGGCGGCACGCCACTCCAGTGCAACGGCGGCGCCACGTCGAGCCCCTCGCAGGTGTAGCGGCGCGGAATGTCGCCGTGGGCGTCGAAAGCGCTCGAGATCAACTCCATCGCACGGTCCTCGCTGGGGTGACGAAAAGGGATCGGTGGGCGGCGTCAGCGACCGGGCCGGCCGGCGCCATGACGGCACATACACACGCCAGCGCAGGCTAGCGGCGCTCACGCCAAATGACATTGAGCCGCCGCAACGGGGTGACCCTCACCCTGGCCCTCTCCCGCGAGCGGGAGAGGGGGAAAGAGGTGTCTCTCCCGCGAGCGGGAGAGGGGAAAAAAGGTGTCTTTCCCGCGAGCGGGAGTGGGGGAAAGAGGCGGCTTTCTCGGGCAGGAGCGGGCCAATCAGGTTCCCTCTCCCGCTGGCGGGAGAGGGTCAGGGTGAGGGTGAACGCAGCCGCTTGACCACCTCGAACCACACCACCGCCAGCAGCGTGGCCACGGCGCCCACGGCCAGCGCGCCGGGGGTGGGCGAGCCGAAGGCGAACAGGCGCGCGATGGGCGGCACCCACAGCACCGTGCCCAGCAGCGCCAGCGTGGCCGAGCCCACCCAGGCGAACGCCGCGTTGCCGCCGAGCGCCCAGTGCAATCCACTCGCGCGCGCCTGACCCAGCGTGCGGCTGCTCTGGATCAGCGCCAGGCTGCTCAGCACCAGCACCATGAAAGTCACGGCGCGCGCTGTGTCGGCGCTGGCACCGGCTTGCAGCAGCCAGGCGCACACCGCGAGCAGCACCACGAGCAGGCCGGCGCCTTGCCACAGGCCCTGGCGCACGACCTTCGCGTCGAACAAGCGCGCGTCGGGGCGGCGCGGCGGTCGCGTCATCGTCTGGGCGTCCAGCGGCTCGGCCTCGAACACCACCGAGCAGGTCGGGTCGATGATCAGCTGCAAGAACAAGATGTGCACCGGCATGAGCAGCATCGGCCAGCCCAGCGCCACCGGCAGCATCGACAGCCCGACGATGGGCACGTGCACCGCCACCAGAAACACCACCGCGCGGCGCAGGTTGGCAAACACCCGCCGGCCGTCGCGGATGGCGGTGACGATGGAGGCGAAGTCGTCATCGAGCAGCACCAGCGAGGCCGCTTCACGCGCCACGTCGGTGCCGCGCGCGCCCATGGCCACGCCGATGTGTGCGGCTTTCAGCGCGGGCGCGTCGTTGACGCCGTCGCCGGTCATCGCGACCACCTCGCCGCTGGCGCGAAACGCCTGCACCAGGCGCAGCTTGTGTTCGGGGCGCACGCGGCAAAACACATGCGTGTCGGCCAGTCGGGCATGCAGCGCGGTGTCATCGAGCGCGGCCAGCTCGTCGCCGGTGAGCACGCTGCCGTCCACCGGCAGCCCGGCCTGACGCGCCACCGACATCGCGGTGACCGGGTGGTCGCCGGTCATCATCACCACGCGAATGCCCGCGGCGCGGCATTCGGCGAGTGCTTGCGGCACGTCGTCGCGCACCGGATCTTCGAGGCCGATGAGGCCGAGGAACTCGAAGTCGAAGTCGTGCTGGTCGCGTGGCAGTTCGGCCGTGTCGAAGCGCGAGCGCGCCACGCCGAGCACGCGCAGGCCCTCGCTGGCCATGCGCGCCACCTCGACGCTGATGCGCGCGTGGTGCTGCGCGTCCATGTGGCACAGATCGGCGATCGCCTCGGGCGAGCCCTTGGCGGCGATCAACCGCGCCGCGCCGCTCGGGGCTTGCCACACCCGGGACATCGCCAGCATCTTGTTCGACAGCGGGTAGTCGTCGACGAGCGTCCAGTCGGCGTGCAGGTGCTCGGTGTGGGCCAGCAGCCGCGCACCGGCGGTGGCGATGGCGGTTTCCATCGGGTCGAAGGCGCGCCGGTGGCTGGCCAGCACGGCGTATTCCAAGATCTCATGCAGCGCTTCGGGCAGCACGGCGGTGGGGTTCAGTCGGTGCTTGAGCGTGTCGTGGCTGGCCTCGGGCGTCCACAGCCGGCGCACGCTCATGCGGTTGGCGGTGAGCGTGCCGGTCTTGTCGACGCACAGCACCGTGGTCGCCCCCAGCAGCTCCACCGCGGGGATGCTGCGCACCAGCACCCGGTTGCGCGCCAGCCGCCACGCGCCCAGTCCCATGAAGATCGTCAGCACCACCGGCAGCTCCTCGGGCAGCAGCGCCATCGCCAGGGTCAGGCCGGCCAGCAGCCCGCGCAGCCAGTTGCCGTGGGTCAGCCCGTGGGCCAGCGCGAGCACCAACGCCAGCGCGAAACCGGCGCTGGCCACGCGCCGCACGGTGCGGTCGACCTCTTGCTGGATCGGCGTGCGCTCGCTGGCGATGTCGGCCAGCGACGCGCCGATGCGCCCCAGCGCGCTGCGCTCGCCGGTGGCCACCACGCGGCCGCGTGCGGTGCCGCTGGTCACCAGCGTGCCCGAGCAGGCCATGGCCAGCGGATCGATCTGATCGACGGGCGTGCCGTGCGGGGCGGTGTGCTTCATCACCGGCGCCGACTCGCCGGTGAGCAGCGACTCATCCACCGCCAGGTGCGAGGTCTGCAGCAGCATCAGATCGGCCGGCACGCGGTCGCCTTCGGCGAGCAGCACGGTGTCGCCGCACACCACCTCGCGCCCGGCGATGCGGTGCATCTCGCCGCCGCGCAGCACGGCCGCACGCGGGCTCGACAACTCGCGCAGCGCGGCCAGCGAATGCTCGGTGCGCTGGCGCTGCACGAAGGTGATGCCCATCACCACGACCACGAAGCCCATCAGCATCAGCGCCTCATGGCGGTCGCCGAGCAGCAGGTAGATGACGCCGCAGCCTGCGAGCAGCAAAAACATCGGCTCGCCCACCACCGCCAGCAAGGCGCGCCACGCGCCGCCAGCCGCCGCCGCAGGCAACTCGTTGGGGCCGTCTTGCGCCAGCCGGCGGGCGGCTTCTTCGAGGCTCAATCCGGCAGCGGGCCCGGCCGGGTCGTCCGCCGCTTCGGTGGTCTGCGCGCGGGAGTTCAAGGAAGCGACCATGGGCCGCACGCTAGGGCTTTGCGTCGCCTCGGCCTTGATCCGGCTCAACTCGTGCGGCTCATGGCGGGTGTCTGATCGGCACCGTGGGGTTCATCGGAGTGCGGCGTTGGACGTGAGCAGCAGTTGGTGCTGGCAGACAGGGCTGAGCGCCTTCGAGGTGTGGGCCTCGTCGTGCCTGCCCGCTTCGGTGCTGCTGGAGCGTCAGGCCGCGCGTGTGGCCGCGCTGCTGCGCTGGGCGCTGCGCCAGTCGCCGCTGTACCGCGAGATCGCCGCCGATCGCGCGTCCGACAGCCTGCAGCTGAGCGACTTTCCGGTCATGACCAAGCGCCGGCTGATGGACCGTTTCGACGACTGGGTCACCGACCCGGCGCTGCGGTTGGCCGCTCTGCGCGAGTTCGTCGCCGACCGCGACCGCATCGGCGACGACTACCTCGGCCGCTACCAGGTCTGGGAAAGCTCGGGCAGCACCGGCGAGCCGGGTCTGTTCGTGCAGGACAGTCAGGCGCTGTCCGTGTACGACGCGCTCGAGGCGCTGCGCCGCCCGGTGCTGCAACCGCTGCGCCGCTGCCTCGACCCGTGGGGTGCGATCGAGCGGCTGGCCTTCGTGGGGGCGACCACCGGGCACTTCGCGAGCACCGCGTCTATCCGCCGGCTGTGCCGCATCAGCCCGTGGATGTCGCGCACCGTGTGCACCTTGTCGTTCCTGATGCCGGTGCGCGAACTGGTCGCCGCGCTCAACCGCCACCGGCCCACCGTGCTGGCCACCTACCCGAGCGCCGCGCTGGTGCTCGCCGCTGAGGCGAAGGCAGGGCGCTTGCGCGTGCCGCTGCAAGAGGTGTGGACCGGCGGCGAAGCGCTCACCCCGGCCATGCGCGGCTTCATCGCGTCGAGCTTTGGCTGCGCGGTCAGCCAGAGCTATGGCGCCTCGGAATTTCTCGCGATGGGCTCCGAGTGCAACCTCGGCCGGCTGCACCTCAACAGCGACTGGCTGGTGCTCGAGCCGGTCGATGAGCACCACCGGCCGGTGCCGCCAGGGGTTCTCGGCCACACGACCTTGCTCACCAATCTGGCCAACCGGGTGCAGCCGCTGATCCGCTACGACCTGGGCGATCGGGTGCGGCTGCTGAGCGTGCCGTGCGCGTGCGGTTCGGCGTTGCCGCTGATCGAAGTCGAGGGCCGCGTCGACGACCTGCTCAAGCTCGACAACGACCTCGGCGCGCCGGTCAGCCTGCTGCCGCTGGCGCTGACCACCGTGCTCGAGGACGACGCCGGCGTGTTCGATTTCCAGTTGCAGCGCCGCGACGCGCGCTCGCTGTGGCTGTGCGTGGCCGCCGAGGGGCCGTCGGGGGCGGCCACGCTGGCGCGCGCGCTGGCCGCGCTGCGGCCTTTCCTGATCGCGCAGGGCTTGGGCGGGGTGACGCTGGGCGGCTCGTTTGGCGACCGCGGCCTGCCCGGTCGCAGCGGCAAGCGAGCGCGCGTGCTCGCCGATGCGCCGCGCCGCAGCCGTGGCCACGCTGCGGCGCCCCGAGGGCTCACTCAGCCAGCTTGAGCACCAGGTGCAGCGCGTCGGAGTCGCTGCCCGCCTTGTCGAGCACCATGCCCGCCGAGGTGGCCAGCTCGAGCATCGCCCGGTTGTCGGGCAGCACCAGCGCCACCATGCGCTGGGTGCCGCGGCTCTTGAGGTACTTGATCATCTTGTCGAGCAGCAGCGCGCCCAGGCCCTGAGCCTTCAATTCCGAGCGCACGATGATGGCGAACTCGGCATCGACGTTGTCCGGGTCGGTCACCGCGCGCACCACGCCGATCGTGTGCTGCGTGCCATCGGCGTCGGTGCGCACCGCGATGAAGGCCATCTCCCGCGAGTAGTCGATCTGCGTGAGCCGCGCCAGTTCGCTGCGCGGCAGCTCCAGGCGGCTGCTGAAAAACCGCAGCCGCAAGTCGCCGGGCGCCAGGGATGCCGTGAAGGCGCGGTGCTGCGGCTCGTCTTCGGGGCGGATCGGGCGCAGCACCAGCGGCTCGTCGTGCCAGATCACGGTTTCGCTCAGCTCGAACGGGTAGGGCGCGATCGCGAAGTGCGCCGCACCGGCCGGCCGGTCACGCTGCACGCGCACCCGTGCATCGAGCGCGATCACGCCCTCGTGGTCGGCCCACAGCGGGTTGATGTCGAGTTCGGCCAGCTCGGGCAGGTCGGCCAGCATCTGCGACACCGCGATCAGCACGTCGCACACCGCGTCGAGCTTGACCACCGGGTGGTCTCGGTAGCCCGCGAGCAGCCGCGACACCCGCGTGCGCGACACCAGCTCGAGGGCCAGCACCCGGTTGAGCGGCGGCAGCGCCACCGCGCGGTCGGCCACCACCTCGACCGAGGTGCCGCCCTGCCCGAACAGCAGCACCGGGCCGAACACCGAGTCGATGCTCGCGCCCACGATCAGCTCTTGCGCCTGCGGTCGCATCGCCATCGGCTGCACCGTGAAGCCGTCGAGGCTGGCCTTGGGCACCACCTCGCGCAGGTGG
>CAIVGK010000202.1 GCA_903905475.1 uncultured Burkholderiales bacterium
TGCAAGGTCAGCCTCAACGTAGCGGTGGGTGGTTGTCAATTTTTCGTGACCCAGCCAGAGAGCGATCACGTTGAATGGAACGCCTGACTGGAGCATGTGCATTGCGCAGGTGTGCCTCAGGGTATGGGGTGAGATGCGTTTTTTGAGAAGGGTGGGTTGCCCCTGGGCCGCGCGAGTTACCGCCACCGCCAAACGTTGTGCGACGTTGGACCTGGTCATTGCCTGCCCGTCGCGGTTGGGCACGAGAGCGGCTTCTCCTCGCAGCGACGGATTGAGCCGTAGCCACGCACGTATCTCTACAACGGTCGATTTCCATAGGGGTATTGATCGCAGCTTTCGCCCTTTGCCGTGCAGATGCACGCACGCACCGCCTTCGAGGACGACGTCGATGACGCGCACGCCAATGATCTCGGAGACACGGGCGCCCGTGTTGTAGAGCAGGGCCAGCAGCAAGTGGTCTCGCTGAGAAGACCAAGTCTGTCCCGGCTGCCCGAGTATCGCCATCATTTCCGCTCGTGTGAGGAACCCCAGCATCGGCTTCTCGAAGCGCTTCATCGGCACAGCCAACGCCCGCTCGACATCATTGAGCGAGGCCACATCGCGCCGGGCCGCGAACTTCAGGAACGCACGCAGCGCAGTCAACCGCAGGTTGCGGCTGCGTACAGCGTTATGCCGGTCCTTCTCCAGGTGGTCCAAAAAGGCCAGAATCAGCCCCGGTTGGATGTCTGCGAGGCGCATAGCCGTGGGCAGCTTGCCCAACTTGCGGCTGGCAAAGTCCAGGAACAGCATCAGTGCGTCGCGGTAACAGGCTACCGTGCGCGCACTGACGGCGCGTTGTGTAACCAAATACTCGGTGAAGAACTGTTGGACCAAGGAGGAGAATGACGGTGGCTTGGGTACGGTGGTCTTACTCATCATGCACCTGCGCTTTCGATGTAAATGACTCGAAGCGATCAGCGGCCAGTTCCATCATCTGTGGCACTGCCGACATATACCAGTAGGTATTGCTCACCTTCGCGTGTCCGACATACGTGGACAACGACAACATGGCTTGGTCAATATCCACGCCCTGTGCTTGCCACTGCACGATGCGTCGGACGATAAAGGTATGTCTCAGGTCATGGATGCGGGTGGTCTGGTGTGTTCCGCGGTTATGCCAGCCCAGTTGTTTGCGCAGTTCGCCGAAGATGCGGTGCACCTGGCGATCCCCCAGTGGCAGACCCCGACGCCGACCGCGTGTGCCGATGAAGAATGCACCATCTGGTTCAGATGGCTGAGCGCTCAGGTCGCGCATCCAGCGATATCGGCGCAAGGCATCCAAGGTGCTGGGATGCATCGGAACTTGGCGTGACTTGCCGAACTTGGTCTGGTGAATGTTCAGCATCCCCGCCTTGAGATCGACATCCCTGTTGCGCAGCGCCAATGCCTCGCCGATACGCAAACCGGTAGATGCAAGCAAGCCAAACAAGGTCTCATAGACGATGCCCCGAAGTCCGGGCGCTGGACCGAGTCGACGTGCTGCAGCCAGCAAATCTACGACTTCCTGCTCGCTAAAGATGTGTGGGGTTTGGCGCTCGGGAAGACTTCCAAAGATGGTGTTGTCAGGCACCTCGGTGCGTGGCTCAAACTGCTGGAGCCATCGCATGAACACGCGCAACTTCTTGAGCCTTCGTGCCCATGTGTGGGGGTCTGTGCTGTGCTGACTGTCGCATCGTGCCCACTCAGCCATCACCTCCGCCGTCAATGGTCCACGGTGGCCGACAGCCTGGACATGGCGTGCAAAGCTATACAGGGCCCATGCATCGTTGTCCGCGTCATACCCCAAGCGGGCGCGTTCAGCAAGATAGAGTTCGACGCGCGATTGCAGGCAAGTGCGGGCACTCATGCTGCGCTCCCTGGCCACGGCAGTGCCACCGCAGCGAGATTGCGACTGTCCAACTTCGCATAGATCATCGTGGTGTTCAATGACCTGTGGCGTAGCACATCGGCCACTTCCTTGAGTGATGAGCCACCTGCAAGCAATCGGTTGGCCATGGTGTGACGCAGCAAATGCGACCGGGTGTAGGGCAGCCCTGCTCTGGCATAAGCTTGGCGGATGGTCTTGCGCACAAGATCGGGGCCAACGGGTTGGTCGAGAGGCGCCATGATGCGCATGAAGATGGCACGATTGGTGGTGCGGGGGCGCTCCTGCTTGAGGTACGCAGCGATGGCCTCCCCGGTGGTGGCCGGCAGCGGCAGCAAGTCTTCGCGGGCACCTTTGGTATGACGCAGCGTCAAGGTGCTTGCGCGCCAGTCAATATCGTCTAGGCTGAGGTGGGCAATCTCGCCGCTGCGAAGGCCAAGATCGAGCGCGCAGCGCACGATGGCATCAGCACGTCGCATGGATGGGCCGGGCCGCCCCAGTGCGTTGACCAACTGTGTGACTTCTTCGGTGGTCAACGTCTTGGGTAAGGCGGACTGCTTCCAATTGGCCGGGTAGGCCATAGCGCTGGTCAGACCGCCATGTACGTGGTCCCCGAGCGAGACGTGGTACCGGAAATACCCGCGCAGCGAAGCCACGACCGAGGCCAGGCTGGAGGGCTTGCTGTATCTGAGCGCCTCTTGGGCAAAAAACTGCCGGACCTGCTCTGGCGTTATGGTGCCAATGTTGATGGCGTCACTGCCAAAGCATTCCGTCAGCAGTCGCCCAATGATGCGCAGCGCCATGCTGCGGGTCTTTGGCACCAGGCCCCGCGCATGTTCCATGTACTCGTCGTAACGGCGTAGCTCCTCATCCACCGCCGTCGCACTGAGCGGCGTCGGTGCAATAGCGTCCAGAGACCGCAACACCTCCAGCAGGTGGCCAAGTGCGGCGCGGTGATCCGACCGGTCATGATGGACCGGTGCAGCGCATTGGCAGTTCGGCAAGTGCTCGTCAAGAAATTCGGCGACGGATGTCTCGTTGACACTGTTCAAACGCAGCCGTTTGGTACGCGCCCATCGCGCGAAGTGCGCAACGTCAACCAGGTAGCTGGCTGAGGTATGCGCAGCATAGCCATGGTGCGCCAGGTACTGCCTGAACGCATCGAAGTACGGTTCGATTGGCCCCTTGACGGGGCTGTCGGCGTCAAGGTGAAGAGGGTGTTGAGTGATTCCCATGGTGATCTCCTGAAGTGGGATCACCAGTGAAACTCTACGGAATAACTATGTCCAGACATTCAGTTGGCCACCCAACCGTGACCCTCATCCTGCGGGCCTGAGGGCCATAACAGGAAACCAACTGCGCATAGTTGTCACCTGAGCATAGAGGCTGGTAGCGGACATCCCTAGACTAATGCTGATATTTTGCGCTTGCCATAACCTGTCGTTCGCTATGCAGCGCATCACGTGACCGGTCTAAAGCACACAGCAGTCACAGTTCAAAGGACAGTTTGCGATAGATCCGGGGAACGACTGCTTGCGGTTTGGGTAATGGGTACTTCACCCGCTAGCCCAAAGCTAAGGCTATGCCAACTTTTAA
>CAIVGK010000203.1 GCA_903905475.1 uncultured Burkholderiales bacterium
GGCGGCGGCGCGTGCGGGCCTGCTGGTGAGTGCCGAGGTGGCTGGCCGAACGGTTTCGGTTGGATTCCTGTGCCTTGACGAAAACCTGCTCGACGGGTTGGTTCGTTCGGCGGCCTACACGATCACCTACCCGCTGTCGCAGCTCCCCGACCTGGATGCCGGGGACACCCTTGCCATCGCAGGCCAGACCTACCAGGTGCGTGATGTGCGCGCCATCGGCGACGGGACCGAGCGTCGCGCCGATCTCACTCGTCTGTAGGAAGCACCGATGAACTCGATCCGCGAGCGGATTCTGCTGGCGGTGATGGCGGCTGCCCGGCCTGCAGCCGAAGGGCTTGGAGCCACGCTGCACCGTTCCCCCACGGTGGCCATCAGTCGCGAGCAATGCCCGGCGTTGGCGGTGTTTCCTGAGTCGGAGTCCATCACCGAACGCGCCAACGACCGCGTCACGCGCGAACTCACTCTTCGCGTCGTCGCACTGGCCCGGGCCGTTCCACCGGCATCTCCAGAAACCGATGCCGACCGCCTGCTTACCGCCGTCCACGCCGCCTTGATGGCGGACGGGAATCTCGGTGGCTTGGCGCTCGGCATCCGGGAGCAGGAATGCGAGTGGGAAGTCGAGGACGCCGATGCGGTGGCCGTGGCGCTCCCTGCGCGCTATCGCATCACGTACCGGACTCTTGCCAATGACCTTTCAACCCTTGGATGACACCTATGACCCACCTCGTTTTGACGCGCCCGCACACCCACGCGGGCAAGGTGTATGGCGTCGGTGTCCGTGTCGAGATCGATGCGACTTCCGCCGACTGGCTGATCGCGCACGGTATCGCCACCCTGGAGCCAACCGCCCCCGTTTCTGAACTCGAACCCAAACCTCTCCAACGCAAGGAACCCAAGCAATGAGCACCTATGCCAGTTTTCAAGGCCGCGTCTTTCTCGGCAAGCGCGACATCGACGGCCTTCCCATCGAAGTGCGCTCGCCCGGCAACGTCGCTGAGCTGAAGCTCTCCCTCAAGACCGACGTGCTGGAGCACTACGAGAGCCAGACCGGCCAGCGATCCTTGGATCACCGGATGGTCAAGCAGAAGTCCGCCACCGTGAACCTCACCATCGAGGAGTTCACCAAGGAGAACCTGGCGCTGGCCCTCTACGGCAACCACGTCGTCGGCACGCCGGGCACGGTCACGGCCGAACCTGTGGGTGGTGCCACGCCGATTGCTGGCGACCGCTACTTCCTGGCCCACCCGAAGGTGTCGACCCTGGTGGTGGTGGATTCGGCTGGCACGCCTGCGACCCTAGTCTTGGGCACCAACTACACCGCCGACCTGGACTTCGGTGCCCTCCAGTTTCTGGATACCACCGGCTTCACCGCGCCGTTCAAGGCCAGCTATGCCTACGGCGTGGCCACCGAAATCGGCATCTTCACGCAGGCACTGCCGGAACGATTCCTGCGACTCGAAGGCATCAACACGGCGCAGGGCAATGCCAAGGTGCTGGTCGAGCTCTACCGCGTCGCTTTCGATCCGCTGAAGGAAATCTCCTTCATCTCGGACGAGTACAACAAGTTCGAGCTGGAAGGCTCGCTGCTGGCCGACACGACCAAGCCCTTCGATGCGGTGCTGGGCCAGTTCGGCCGCATCGTGCAGCTTTGATCGGGGTGCGCCATGAGTGATCTGGAAACCCTGATTCCGCAAAGCATCGAACTGGTCATCGACGGTGAGCCGTTGGCTATCAAGCCGCTGAAGGTCGGGCAGATGCCCGGCTTTTTGCGGGCGATCTCGCCGGTGATGCAGCAACTCACCACCACGGACATCGATTGGCTGGCGCTGTTTGGTGAACGCGGCGACGACCTGCTATCGGCCATCGCCATCGCCGTCGGCAAGCCTCGCGCGTGGGTCGATGAGCTGGCCGCTGACGAAGCGATCCTGCTGGCGGCCAAGGTGATCGAGGTGAACGCGGATTTTTTTACCCGGACGGTGATCCCGAAACTCGACGGTCTGTTCACCCAAGTGAAGCTGCCGCCCGGGGTGAAGTCGGCAAGGGCGGTGGCGGGTGGTTCGACGCCGTTCAGCACCTGATCGAGCACGGCCACCGCCTGCCCGACATCCTCGACTACACCTTGGCGCAGGTGCGCGGTTTCGTCGCAGCGACCGCGCGCACCGATGCGGCCCGAGATGCACGGCTGCTGTCGGTGATTGCCATTGGCACGCGCGGCGATGCCCGCCACCTCGACCAGACCCTCGACTGCCTCACCGACAAGGCCAACCTTCGTGACTGACCGCTGTGCGCATTTCCGTCCAGATCGATAGCGCCGCCGCCCAGGCGCAACTGCGCCGCTGGGGCGGCGAGTTCCGCGACAAGGTCAAGAAGGCGGTCGCACGCGCCATCGCCAGTGAGGCGGTCGAACTCAAGCAGGACGTGCGCAGCCACGTCGCCAGTCAGATGGCGGTGATCAAGAAGTCCTTCCTCAAGGGCTTCACCGCCAAGGTGCTGGCCAAAGACCCGAACCGGCTGCCTGCGCTTTACGTCGGTTCGCGCATTCCGTGGTCGGGGATGCACGAGACCGGTGGGCAGATCGCTGGCCGGATGCTGATTCCACTGAACGGCCGGGTGGGTCGCAAGCGATTCAAGGCGCAGGTGGCCGAGCTGATGCGCGGCGGAAATGCCTATTTCATCAAGAACGCAAAGGGGAACATCGTCCTGATGGCCGAGAAC
Source organism: uncultured Burkholderiales bacterium (assembly GCA_903905475.1). Lineage (GTDB taxonomy): Bacteria > Pseudomonadota > Gammaproteobacteria > Burkholderiales > Burkholderiaceae_C > PBB1. The sequence continues at coordinate 2,716 of CAIVGK010000203.1, forward strand.
ATCAAGGAGCACGACCGGCCACTGGCGGGCTTCAAGCGCCGTTACCGCAAGGCTGAGGGCATCAAGCGCATCAAGCGCGGTGCAGACGTGCCCATCGCCGTCCTGGTGCCCAAGGTCACGCTCAAGAAGCGCATCGA
>CAIVGK010000204.1 GCA_903905475.1 uncultured Burkholderiales bacterium
AAAGTAGGACATCGTCAGGCTACTATTGAAAACCCTCCACAGATGATTCTGTGGAGGGTTTTTCTTTGGGCGATCGAATATCGATCCAGCCCGCGCTTGGCTAGCCGCGCCCCGCGCAAAAAGCCACCAGACGAATCAAACTCCGCCAAGTCGGCCGCTTTCACAGGGGCGGTCCGGTCACCAACGACCCGGAATTCCTGCTTCAGACACAACCCTACCGGGTTCTCGATCCCGAACGCGTTTTGATCGCGATCGAAAGCAACCTTGGCGCGCCGCTGGGCAACCGAGCGCATGCGGCCGGCAGCGTGTTGTCCATTGATCCGCGGGCGGCAACCGTTGGCCATCCGATCGTCGTGCCGCCGAATCGGGGCTTGTTTCCCCAGCGCACTGACGGCGATGCGCTGCAGATCTCGACCACCGCCAAGCCGGCCTCAGCCTGCTTGAGGAACCCGATCATCTGTCCCTCTGTGAATTTGCTCTTCCTCATGCCCGCCATTCTCCTGGGTGGAGCACTCCTGCTACTTCAGGTTGGTATGGCTGGAAGGGGGCAGGTCAGACCTTGTCGCCCCGTACATTGAATTCGGTCACATCCGTCAGCCACTTTTGGTTTGGCCGTTCGGCCTCGAACTGACGATCGAGCAGATTGGGCGATGGCGAGTGCTCGCCCCGGTAGGAGCGGGTTCTCAAAGCGAGCGCCGCTTGATCGCACGGACAGCGAAGCGCCAGCATCTCGACGCAACCGCCACCCCCGGCGCTTCGATCTGCGCTCAGCGCGCGTTGACCACCTCGAATGACTTGCCCTTGTTGCCCGCCACCATGGTCGAGAACACCTGATTGACCGAGCCCCAACTCTTGAGACTTTTCATCTTCGACAACCATTGGCTGACGTTGGGAAACTGGCTCGAGTCACAGTCAATCAACTCGGCCAGCGTGACCGTGCAGGCGCCGAAGTAGTCGGCGATCGTGATCTTGTCGCCGCACAGGTAAGCCTGACCGGCGCCGAGCCAATGCTGATCGAGCAGCAGCAGCCACTTCCTGGCGCCGTCCTGCCCCCAGGCAATCGTGCCGGCCTGAGCTTCATCGCTGCGGCGCTTGTGGTGCGGATAGAGCTGTGGATACACCAGGTTGTAGCCTAGGTCGCGCATGAGCCCGGTGTTGAGCCAGTCCATCATCTCGTTGACCTTGGCGCGCTTTTGAAGGTCCTTCGGGTACGCCGGCGAGTCGTGCTTGTCGGCCAGGTATTTCAGGATCGCCGAGCTCTCCGTGAGCCGCAGATCACCATCCACCAGCAGCGGCACCTGACGGCTCGGGTTGAGCGATGCGAAAGGCTCCTTGTGGTGGGCACCCGTCATCAGGTCCACCACCTCTTCGTCAAGCGCGATACCGCTCTCGGCGCAGAACAACCGCACGGGGCGCGCCGTGGTGGCTACGGGGTGCATGTAGAGCTTCATGGGGTGTCGTCCTTGGTGGGTCGCCGGCTGGCTGGCAAGAAAGATGGGGCCGCAGGCCCTTCCGGGCTCGGCTGCGACGGTGGGTCGGCTCGCGAACGATACCCCCTGGCGCGCAGGTCTGTGCAACCGACAACTGAAGCTGCCACCGCAAAGAAAAAGGCCGACCAAGGGGGCCGGCTGTGCCGCGTCGATGAGCTTTCGGGGTTGCTTCGCCTTGCTTCAGCGTCCACCATGGCCAGACCTGCCCGCGTCAGGACGCAGATTCGGGTTTGGGGATCGGGGCCGGACAGCGCCGGATTTGTCTTTTTGCGCCGCAGCTCTTCGGTACCAGCCACTACATGGTGGCTACAAGACCGACCCAACCGCTGAGACAAGAAAAAAGGACCTGGCCGCCTTTGCGTCCAAGTCCTTGATTCTTCTAGCGTTTAAGTGGCTCCTCGACCAGGGCTCGAACCTGGGACCTACGGATTAACAGTCCGGCGCTCTACCAACTGAGCTATCGAGGAACAGCCCAAAATTATAGCCAGCTTCGGGTGGTTTGGGGCACGCCGTTTCAATCAAAGACGCGGCAACAGCGTCAGCGTCTGGCCAGCCAGCCCATCCAGTCGGCGGCGACGAGTTCGGGCTGTTGCGCGTTCACCAGCGCGCGCACCACAGCGACCGACCCCACGCCGCTTTTCAGCACCGCGGGCAGGCGCTCGACATCAATGCCGCCGATGGCCACCAGCGAATGGTGTCGCATGAGGCGTGCGTAGGCGGTCAGTCGGCCCGGCCCCTGAGGCACGGTGGCCATCTGCTTCAAGGTGGTGGCGTAGACCGCCCCCATGGCGATGTAACTCGGGCTGATGCAATCGGCGCGCAGCATTTCGGCGTAGCCGTGGGTGCTCAGGCCGAGCCGCAAGCCGGCTGTGCGGATGGCATCGAGATCGGCGAGGTCGATGTCTTCCTGTCCGAGATGCACGCCATAGGCGCCGGCGCGGATCGCGGCTTGCCAGTGGTCGTTGATGAACAGCCGCGCGCCAGTGCCGCGCACCGCATCGATCGCCGACTCGACTTCGCGCTGAACGGCATCAGCATCGTCAGACTTGAAGCGCAGCTGCACCGTGGGCACGCCGGCGCGCGCCATGCGGCCGACCCAACCGGCGTCGGGCAGCACTGCGTAGAGCCCGAGCGAGGCCGGGCAGGGCGCGAACCCGTGAGCGCGCGGGTGCGGTGCCAGGCCGAAATCTTGCGGTTCGTCGGGCCACGCCGTGGCGTCGAATGCACCGGTTCTTTGTGCTTGGGCCTGCCACGCGGCGGCGATGCATTCGGCATCGGCCTCGATGAAACCCAGCGCCCGGCTGGCCTGCTTGGCGGCGCGGTACGCAGTGCCATCGTGACCATATTCGGGCGCCGAGGCGTCTGATGGCGTCAACCCCAATTTCGCTCGGTGAGCCTCGGCGATGGCCGCGGCCATCGCGATGACGGAATCCGTGTTCATTCGTGGTGCCAGAACGGGGTGCCGAGCACCGGCGTGCTGGGCTGCGCGGCATGCTGCTCGACCATGGCGCCGGCGAGGTGCGCGCTGCGCCCGGCCTGCGCCGCATCGGCAAACGCGCCGGCCATCGCCACCGGATCTTGAGCCAGCGCCACCGCCGTGTTGAGCAGCACGCCGTCGTAACCCCACTCCATGACCTGGCAGGCGTGCGACGGTCGTCCGAGCCCGGCGTCCACGATCATCGGCACCGCGAGGCGTTCGCGCAGCACCTGCATCGCGTAGGGGTTGATCGGGCCCTTGCCGGTGCCGATGGGCGCGGCCCAGGGCATCACCGCCTGGCAGCCCACATCGACCAGCCGTTGACACACGACCAGGTCTTCGGTGCAGTAGGGCAGCACCAAAAAGCCATCCTTGATCAGCCATTCGGCGGCCTCGACGAGCTTGAGCGTGTCGGGCTGCAGCGTGTAGTCGTCACCGATCAGTTCGAGCTTGATCCACGGCGTGTCAAACACCTCGCGCGCCATTTGCGCGGTGGTGATCACCTCTTGAATGCCGTGGCAGCCCGCCGTGTTGGGCAGCACCGGCACGCCGAGCGTTTGCAGCAGGCGCCAGAAGTCGCCGCCGGCCTCGGCGTTGGACGCGCCCTGGCGACGCAGCGAGGCCGTCAGCATGGCGGGGCGCGCGCGACGCACGGCGTCTTCGAGCACCTGAGGCGACGGGTAACGCGAGGTGCCGAGCATCAGCCGGCTTTGAAACGTCTGGCCGTACAGCACCAAGGCGTCGGCAGCGGGTGGGGTGTGTGGGGCGTAGTCCATCAGTGATTGGTCAGTTTCAGCCGCCGGTGATCGGCGCGATCAGCTCAATGCGGTCGCCCGCATTCAGTGGCGTGTCGTTGTATTGCGTCCTGGGCACGAACGTCATGTTGATGGCCGCCGCGAACGGCGCACGCGGTTGCAACGCAGCGACAGCATCAGCCAGCGTGGCGCCCTCGGGCAGTTCGTGCTCAACGAGGTTGATCAGCACCTTCATCGCACCGACACCTCGGCCTGCTCGACGCGCAGCGCCATGCGCTCAGCCAGCTCGCTGCGGCCGGTGGCCATGCACTCCATCGTGGCATCAAGCATCGCGGGGGCGATCAGGAAACCATGCCGGTACAGACCGTTGATCTGCAGCCGCCGTGGCCCGAGCCAGCGCAGCGCCGGCAGGTTGTCGCGCAGCACCGGGCGGCACTGCGCGGCGATTTCCAGCACGCGCGCCTCGGCGAAGCCCGGGTGCACCGTGTAGGCAGCGCTCAGCAACTCGAGCGCCGAGCGCACGCTGACGGGCGACAGGTCGTCCGATTCAATTTCGGTCGCGCCGATCACGAACACGCCGCCCGGCTTGGGCGCGATGTAGATCGGATAGCGCGGGTGCAGCAGCCGCGTCGGGCGTGTCAGCGTCACCTCAGGCGCGTGGATGCGCACCACCTCGCCGCGCACGCCGCGCAACGCGGGCCAGTCGCCGCGCGCGCCCAGTCCGCGACAGTCGAACAGCCAGCCGGTGTGGCCGGCGTCGAAGTCGGCCGGCGCGCGCGGGCTGTTCCAGTGCAGCGCGA
>CAIVGK010000205.1 GCA_903905475.1 uncultured Burkholderiales bacterium
GTGCTCGCGCAAAATCTTACGGACGCGTTACAGACGCTTGGCGGTCAGCAACAGGGTCTGCTCGCGAGCGGTTACCAGAACGCGATGACAGCTGCGCAGGCGGATCTGCAGCGTCAGATGGCAGGCGGCGCTCAGATGGGTAACCTTGCTACCACGACGCAGAATCTCGGCATGGGTGACGTGAACGCGCTCTCTACGATGGGCGGTCAGCAGCAGATGGCTCAGAACCAGCAGTTGTTCCCGTTGCAGGTCGCAGCCCAGCAGGCGGCGCTCATGAAGGGGTTCACGATCCCGACGTCTGTGTCCTCGACCTACACGGGCCCGATACCGGGTGCGTATCAGACCTCACCACTCATGCAGCTTGGTTCGCTTGGCTCTGGTATTGCTGGATTGTTTCAGACGCCTACTAGCGGCGGAGCCAGCACAATTACCAACATTGGTGACTGGCTGAGCAAGACTTTTGGTAGCAGTGGTGGCGGTGGTGGTGGTGATGGCGGGTCGTTTGATCCAAGTACGGCCACCGACATTGGTCAGATATCACCGGGCGATTAAATTTAAGGAATAAATCATGGCTCTTCCAACAACAGCGCTTCCACCCGTGCCGACAGGCATGAGCTTGGCCGACCCTAATATTCAGAAGCAGTACTCCGAGTCGGTTGATAAGGTCTTAGCTGCGCTTGAAAACAGGGGCGACATACCTTGGTTTAAACTATCTGCGGCGATGGCTGACCCCGGTCGCACGGGCTCTGCTGCGGAGGGTTTTGGCCGTGCTATGGGCGTACTCGGTCAGCAGCAGGAAGAGAACCGTGCGCGTGAGCTCCCAGTCGCTCAAATGCGTGCCCAGCTAGTGGGTCAGAAGTACGAGATGAGCAAGGAGGCGCAGGCGCTTAACGCGTTTGCCAAGGTGCTCGGCACAACCCCGCAGGACATCCAATCGGGCATCTCTCAGGCACAAAACAACCCCGCGATGATGCAGCGCCTGAATGCCGCGATGCCGCTGTTTTACGGCTCGCCTAAGATTACTGATCTAGCCAAGACCATGTTCGGTCAGTACAAGGACATGGCAAACACGCTGCTTGAAGAGTTCAAGGCGGGCATGACACAGGCCGACCTGATCGCCAAATACGGTCCCGAGATTGTTCCGATGATTCGTGGCATGGGCGGTATTCAACCTAGCGGATCTGCGCCTGTTACTGGCGGTCAGCCGAGCACAACAACCGCTGCGCCGCAGGGTCAGTTTGACTTCTCACCGATTGTCAGCAATGGGCAATTAACTAGCCCGTTTGGCCCGAGAGCAGACGCCGCGCACAACGGTATCGACATTGGTGCCAAGCTAAACGAGCCAATTAAAACACCGGTGGCCGGCGAGGTTGTCTTTGCGGGTAACGGCGGCGACAAGGCCGGCAACATGGTCACCATCCGGGGCGAGGACGGCAAGCTGCACTCGTTCATGCACATGAACCAAGTGGGCGTCAAAGTCGGCGATGTGATCGAGCCGTCTTCTGTAATCGGTCAGGTTGGCGCAACTGGCAACGCCCGTGGCGCCCACATCCACTATGAGGTGAAGGGCACCGACGGCAAGCCCTTCAACCCGCTTGATATGTTCAGGGTTACACCGCCAGCGCCGAGTGCTGGGACAGTAAGAACGGCAACAGAGGCTTTGGGTTCGCTTAAAATTGAACCCGACCGCATCATTGCCCCAGACGGCGAGGTTTTAATTGAAAAAGGCGCAAGCTCACTTGGAGATTGGTCAAAGCTCAAAGAAAACACGATTACTGAGTACAACAAACGCAGGGCTGAAACCATCAAGTTTGAGCGCGAGCAGATTTCTAACGCCGGCACACAGCGAGCAGAGAGTTTTGCGCCAAGAATCAAGGAGGTCGGCACGATCAATCCAGACGACATCATGCGCACTCAGGGCTTGTACGACTCGCTTGATAACCTCGTCAACAACGACCCCGACATGAAGAAGGCGCTTGGCCTGATGTTCAAGCAGGGTGCTGGCGCGGCAATGTATGAGCTCGCAAAGAACGGCGTCAAGGTCAACAACTTCGGCATCGGTGTCGACGCCTACCCCGCGTTTGTCAAGCAGTTGCCGCCAGAGAAGCAAGAGAAGCTGCGCCAGATGGACATGATCCTGTCGACCATCTTTATACAGAAGGCCAAGGACGGCAAGTCGGCGTTCGGCCCGGCCATCAGTAACTTTGACGTGCTCACGCAGAAAGAGCAGATGGCGTCGATTCGCGACACGGCCAAGGTCATCAACAGTTGGCTGGCACAAGAGCGTGCCTTGGCGGATCAAAGACTTGAAATTGCCGGCGCGTTTGGCGACTACGTGACGTCCACCGAGGGCACGAACAAGAAGCCGTACCAGTTCTTCACCTCGCAGGAGTACAAGGATATTGCCAAGAAGTACGGCCAGCTTTATCGTGACCTAGCAATCACCACATACGGAGCACCCAAATAATGGCCGACGAAAAAAAGTCCCCCTACGAGGAGGCCGCCGAGCGCTTACGCAACATGGGCGGCCACTACGCGACCCACGTTGAGCGCATGGAGGAGTCGTTCAAGGAACCCACCACCGGGTCTGACATCGACGCCAACCTAGTGCCTGCCGGCATTGGTGCGGCGGTGGGCGCGCCTGTGGCGGCCTACAGGGCGCTTAGACCAACCCCGGCACCCACGGCATCGGTGGCCGACATTGCACGCACTGTGGCCGCTGAGGGTGCCCCTGCGGCCGCTGGTGCGCCCGGCGCTATGCCCAGAGCGACTGGGCGCGGTGCGGCGGTCATCA
>CAIVGK010000206.1 GCA_903905475.1 uncultured Burkholderiales bacterium
ACCGCTGAACTGCCACTGCGCGTCGGGCGGGAAGAAATTGCGGTAGCTGGCGCGGATGTGCCCCGCGGGCGTGGCGCACGAGCCGCCGCGCAGCACCAGCTGGTTGCACATGAACTTGCCGTTGTATTCGCCGACCGCACCAGGCAGCGGCCGGTAGCCGGGGTAGGCGTTGTAGTTCGACTGCGTCCATTCCCACACGTCGCCCGGCACCTGTGCCGCACCGCTTTGACGCGCCGCGTGCTCCCATTCGGGCTCGGTGGGCAGCCGCGCGCCGGCCCAGCGGGCGTAGGCGTCGGCCTCGAAATAGCTCAGGTGACACGCCGCAGCGAGTGGCTCGATGGCCCGCGTGCCTTGCAGCGTGTGGCTGAACCACGCGCCGTCACGTGGGTGCCAGTACAGCGGCGCGCAGCGCGGCGTGGCGTCGCCGTTCACCCAGGCCCAACCCATCGACAGCCACAGCTCGGGCCGCCGGTAGCCGCCGTCTTGCATGAAGGCCAGGAATTCGCCCTGGTTGATGGGCCGCGAGGCCAGCTCGAACGCCTCGAGCCAGACCCGGTGGCGCGGGGTTTCGTTGTCGAAGCAGTACTCGCCATCGAGCACCGGGTCGTGGCCCACCTCCACCAGGCCGCCGGCATGGGCGAGCCAGTGCAGCGGCTGCGCTGGCGCCACGTCGGCGCTCGCGCCCTTTGAATAGGCGCAATCGGCATCCGCCCTTCCCGACGCCCCCAGCGACAGCAGATGCTTGATGTCGGTGAGCAGCAGTTCCTGGTGCTGCTGCTCGTGGTGCAGCCCCAGGGTGATCAGCGCGTGCAGTTCGGCGTCGAAGGTGTCGGCCAGCGCCACGCGCGCCATCAGTGCTTGCATGCGCTCGTCGACCTGCGCGCGGTAGCGCTTGACGGCGGCCAGGCCCGGGCGCGTGATCAGCCCACGCTGGGCACGCGGGTGCTGCGCGCCGACGCCTTGGTAGTAGCTGTTGAACAGCACCCGAAAGCGCGCGTCGAAGGCTTGGAAGTCGCGCTCGTGGCGCTCGAGCACGAAGGTCTCGAAGAACCAGCTCACGTGCGCCAGATGCCACTTGGTGGGGCTGGCGTCGGGCATCGACTGCGCCTGGCAGTCCTCGTCGCTGAGCGGTGCGGCCAGCCGCATCGAGGCGTCGCGCACCTCGGCGTAGCGCTCGGCCAGGGTGCGCCAGCGCTCGGCCGGGGGTGCTTTGGATGTGGGTTGGTGATCCGTCGACATGGGCCGCGACATCAGGCCGTGCCGGCCGCGCTGCGCGGCGCGCTGGCCGCATCGGGGCCGGCCGGGCACAGGTCGGCGCCCACGGTGCGCCGCTCGTCGAAGACAAAGCAGGTGCCGTCGAAGTGCGCGCCGCCGGTGTCCTCGAAGTACTTGAGGATGCCGCCGTCGAGCTGCACCACGTGCTCGATGCCCGCATCGGCCATGAACAGCGCCGCCTTCTCGCAGCGGATGCCGCCGGTGCAGTAGCTCACCACCGTCTTGCCGAGGAGCTCATCGCGGTGGGCGAGCACTGCCGCGGGGAAGTCGCTGAACTTGTCGATGCGCCAGTCGATCGCGTTGTGGAAGCGGCCCTCGTCGACTTCGAACGCGTTGCGCGTGTCGAGCGTGACCACCTCGCGGCCGTCGTCGTCGTGACCCTGCGCCAGCCAGCGCGCCAGCGTGACCGGGCTGACCGCCGGCGCGCGTTCGGCCTGCGGGCGGATCGCCGGGTGGTTCATGCGGATGATTTCGCGCTTGACCTTGACCAGCAGCTTGCCGAACGGCACGCCGTCGGACGGGCTTTCCTTGACCTCGAGCGTGGCGAAGCGCGCATCGAGCCGCAGCCAGTCCACGAAGCCGCGCACGTCCGCCGGCGTGCCGGCCAAAAACAGGTTGATGCCTTCTTCCGCCAGCAGCACCGTGCCCTTGAGCCGGCGCGCGCTGGCTTGTTGATGAATGCGCGAGCGCAGCGACTCGGTGTCGTCGAGCACGGCGAAGCGGTAGGCGGAGATGTTCAGGATGGAGGTCACCGGCGGCAGTGTAAGGAGCCCCGCGGCGGCGGCGGGCGAACGGCTGGACGAGCGGTCGCCCCGGCGGGCCACCAAGCGGTCGGACCCCGAGCGGCTCGTAAAATGATCCGGATGCCTTTTGTCCACCTGCGCACGCACACCGAGTACTCCGTCGTCGACGGCACGCTGCGGATCGACGAGGCGGTGGCGGCCGCTGCCAAAGACCGGCAAGTGGCGCTGGCGATCACCGACCTGAGCAACCTGTTCGGCGCCATCAAGTTCTAT
>CAIVGK010000207.1 GCA_903905475.1 uncultured Burkholderiales bacterium
CCGCCTTGCGACAGATGCAGACCGCCACCGATGCGGCCGATGCCGCCGAGGCCGCAGCCTCAGAGGCCGACGCCGTGGACGAAGACCCGATGAAAGCAATGCAACAGGCCATCGAGGCCGATCGGTTGCCCCACTCGAAGTGACGCGGGGCGGATCGCCTTCAGGCCTTCAGCCCCTGCATGTACCGATCGAAGCTCAACTCCGCGAATCGCGACCACAGGACTTGCTCGCGCAGGAACGCCGCATAGTCCTCGTGCACCTTGCGCCAGTTCGGGTTCTTGTCGCTGAGCTCCCGATACAGCCCCATCGACTGCTTGTAGGCCTCGTCGAGGACGGTCTTTGGAAACGGCAGCACCTTGACCCCGTGGTTGATCAGCGCCTTCAGGGCCCCCGGATTCTTGGCGTCGTAGTTCGCCTGCATGTCGACGTGGACGTGTGACGCCGCAGCCTCGACGATGGCCTTGTACTCGGGCGTCAAGGCCGCGTAGGCCTGGGTGTTGACGAAGAAATCGAGCTCGGCACCGCCCTCCCACCAGCCCGGGTAGTGATACACCGGGGCCACCTTGTACAAGCCGAGCTTCTGGTCGTCGTACGGACCGATCCACTCGGCTGCGTCGATGGTGCCTTTTTCGAGCGCCTGATAAACCTCGCCGCCGGCAATGTTCTGGGCGACCCCGCCCATGCGCTCGATCACCCGACCGGCGAACCCGCCGATGCGAATCTTCAGGCCCTTCATGTCGGCGAGCGACTTGATCTCCTTGCGGTAGAAGCCGCCCATCTGGGCGCCCGTGTTGCCGCCCGGAAAGCTGATGATGTTGTACTTGGCGTAGAACTCGCGCATCAGTTTCAGGCCGTTGCCGCGGTACATCCACGCCGTCAGCTGACGCGAATTCATGCCGAACGGAATGGCCGCGCCGATCGCGAAGGTTTCGTCCTTGCCAAAGAAGTAATACGGCGCCGTGTGCGCCATCTCGACCGTGGCGGCCTGGACGCCATCGACCACGCCAAACGCTGGCATCAACTCGCCGGCCGCATGCACACTGATCTGAAAGCGCCCGCCGGTCATCTCGCCGACCTTCTTGGCGAAGATCTCGGCGCCGCCGAAGATGGTGTCGAGCGACTTGGGGAAACTCGAAGCCAGGCGCCAGCGCAGGTTGGCCTGCGCATGAACCACGGCCGGCGCCATACCGGCGGCGAGCACGCCAGCCAAACCACCGTGATGGATGAAACGTCTTCTTTGCATGAACTGCACTCCTGATTTTGGCGATGGGCGCCAGGGAAAATTTCAGCTGCCGGCGATTTTCATCGAGCCGACCAAGACCGAGCCGATGGTCTTGCCGCCCATGATGTAGGCGTCAGATCCCACCGCGACGATGCCGCGCAACATGTCCTTCACGTTGCCCGCGATGGTGATCTCGTGGACCGGGTGCACGATGCGGCCACGCTCGACCCAAAAGCCCGCCGCGCCGCGCGAGTAGTCGCCGGTCACGTGGTTGACGCCCTGCCCCATCAGTTCGGTGACGAACAGGCCACGGTCGAGCTTGCGAAGCATGGCCACCAGATCGTCTTCGGGTTGCGTGAGGCGGCTGGTCAGCGACAGGTTGTGCGAGCCACCGGCGTTGCCCGTGGTGCGCATGCCCAGCTTGCGTGCCGAATAGCTCGACAAAAAGTAGCCCTGCGCCACGCCCGCCTCCACCACACGGCGAGCCCGCGTCACCACACCTTCGTCGTCGTAAGGCGCACTGCCCTTGCCGCGAAGCAGGTGCGGGTCTTCCGAGATGTCCAGGTGCGACGCCATCACCGGCTGGCCCAGGCAATCGAGCAGGAAGCTCGACTTGCGGTACAGCGCACCGCCACTGGTCGCTTGCACGTAGGCACCGAGCAGCCCGGCGGCCACGGTGGACTCGAACAGCACCGGCGCCTCGCAGGTCTTGATCTTGCGAGCCTTCAGGCGCGACAGCGCACGCTCGGCGGCATAGCGACCCACCGCCTCGGGCGCGGCCAGATCGGCGGCCGAGCGCATCGAGCAGTACCAGGCGTCGCGCTGCATGTCGTCGCCGTTGCGCCCTGGCAGCGAAGCGATCGGCGCCACCGACATCGAGTGCCGCGAACTGGCATAGCCGCCACGGAAACCACGGCTGCTGCCGGAAAAGAAGTGCGACTGCTGGGCAGACACGCCGGCGCCTTCCGAGTTGGTGATGCGGGGGTCCACCGACAGCGCCGCCTGCTCGCAGCGCATGGCCATCTCGGCAGCACCGGCGGCATCGATCGCCCAGGGGTGAAACAGGTCCAGATCCATTCGCGCGGCCTTGCCCAGCGCCAGATCCTGTTCATCGGCCAGGCCCGCCGCAGGATCTTCGGCCGTGAAGCGGGCGATGTCGTGCGCGGCGCGCACGGTCTGCTCGAGCGCCGCCGGCGAAAAATCGGAGGTGCTCGCGTTGCCGCGCCGCTGACCGACGTAAACCGACACGCCGATCGACTTGTCGCGGTTGCGCTCCACGTTCTCGAGCTCCCCTTTGCGCACCGACACCGACAGCCCGACGCCTTCGGACACCTCGGCGCTGGCATCGCTGGCCCCGAGTCGCTTGGCCAGGCGCAGCGCGTCTTCCACCAACTGCTGGAAATTGGCCCGTGTGTAGGCGAAACCGGTGGTCGAGGATGACGGCGAAGTCGTACGTGGCATGGGCGCTTGGGGTGATGAGCTGCAGCCGAAGCCGCAAATGGAAGGGGGCGTGCAAACGCCATGGAAACAGGCACCAGCCGGTGGCCTGCACGAGGGTCAGCGCATTGCTGAGAGGCTCGTGGCTATGATACCCATCGCCTTGTCCGCCGCACCCGCGGCCCACGCCTGAGGCCACACCCCGATGCCCCCGATGGATACCGAAGATCTGCCCCCAGCGCCCGCCATCCCGACGTGGTTGACGCGACTGAGCAAAACCCGCCGCAAGAAAGACTCCCACGACCTGCAAGACCTCGGTGAAGCGCTGGTCGCCATGCCCGACGGGCGGCTCGTCGACTTGCCGATGGACGAGAGTCTGCTCGACGCGATCCGCCAGTACCGCGTCACCCGCACCCACGAAGGCAAACGCCGCCAGATGCAGTACATCGGCAAGCTGATGCGTCGCAACGACCCCGAGCCACTGCGCGAGGCGGTCGCCGCGATGCAACTCGGCCAGGCCAAGGATGCGCTGGCGCTCCACGACGCTGAACGCTGGCGCGCGGAGCTGGTGGCCAGCGACGACGCGCTCACCACCTGGATGGCCGACCACCCGCAAGCCGATGTGCAGCAGTTGCGCAGCCTGATCCGTGCCGCCCGCAAGGACGCCTCGGTCGCGCCCGAGCAACGCAGCGGGCGCGCCTTTCGCGATCTGTTCAAGTTCATCCGGCAGCAATCAGCGGGTACTGAGCCCGAAGACGCTGACGTCATCGACGACGAATCGGAATGAGCGACGCCGGCACGAAGCTCGACACGCTGCGCATCGGCATCGTCTCGGTCAGCGACCGCGCTTCATCGGGGGTCTACGAAGACAAGGGTGTGCCGGCGCTCCAGGATTGGTTGGGCCGCGCGCTGCTCAACCCGGTGATCTGGGAAACCCGGCTGATCCCCGATGAGCAGGCCGGCATCAGCGCCACGCTGTGCGAATTGGTGGATCAAGCGCACTGTGACTTGGTGCTCACCACCGGCGGCACCGGCCCCGCGCCACGCGACGTGACGCCCGAGGCGACGTTGGCCGTGGCGCACAAGGTGATGCCCGGCTTTGGCGAGCAAATGCGCAGCATCAGCCTGCATTTCGTGCCCACGGCGATCCTGTCGCGGCAAGTGGCGGTGATCCGCGCCAAGGCCCTGATCATCAACCTGCCGGGCCAGCCGAAATCGATCGCCGAAACGCTGCAAGGGCTGCCGCAAGCCGCACCGCCTGTCCCTGGGATCTTCGCCGCCGTGCCCTATTGCATCGACCTGATCGGCGGGCCGTATATCGAGACCGATGCAGCTTTCTGTGTGGCCTTCAGGCCCAAATCGGCCCTGCGACCGAAGCCGAACTGACCTGCCCTACTTGACGAGCCGGTTGAGTGCTGCCGCATCGAATCGGTCGGCAGTTTGCGCGTCGGCCGGCACGCAACCGGCAGAAGATGGGGCATCGCTCGGCCGTGGTGCCGACAGCGTTTCGATCGCCTGCCACAGCATCGTGATCTGGTGCTCCTGAGCAGCCGCATGGTCGATCAGCGACTTCATCGCCTGCGCCACCGGATCGTCGCCCTGGGTGATGCCATAGGCCGAAAATCCCAGCTTGGCTGCCGTTTCCTCGCGCTGCGCATCGGCCTGCGCGTCGATCACCCGCGCCGGATTGCCCACCGCCGTGGCGCCAGCAGGCACCGCTTTCAGAACCACCGCGTTCGATCCGATGCGCGCGTTGTCACCCACCGAAAAACCGCCCAGCACCTGCGAGTTGGCGCCGACGATCACGCCACAGCCCAGCGTCGGATGCCGCTTGGCGCCCTTCCACAGCGAGGTGCCGCCCAGCGTGACGCCCTGATAGATCGTGCAGTCGTCACCGACCTCAGCGGTCTCCCCGATCACCACGCCCATGCCGTGGTCGATGAAGACACGCCGGCCGATCTGTGCGCCAGGATGGATCTCGATCCCCGAGAAAAACCGCCCCAGGTGCGAAATGAAGCGCCCCAGCCAGCGAAACCTGCGCACCCAGCACCCGTGGGCCAACCGGTGAAACATGAGCACGTGCAAGCCGGGATAGCACGTCAGCACCTCCCAGGCGGTGCGCGCCGCGGGGTCGCGCTCCAGGATGCAGTCGATGTCTTCGCTCAGGCGCTTGAACATGATGGTCAGAAAGTGATGCGGCAACCAGTCTAGTCGCACAGATGGCCCCTTCGCGCGGGCGTGTGCCAGCGAACCGGACATCACGGACCACCGCAACCCTGTGCGATCGTGAGTCCAAGCAGACGTAAAAAAGGCCCCCGAAGGAGCCTTTTCGCCGAACCGGGTCCCGCCCGGACTCAGGCAGCCTTGCGGCGGCGAGCCATGAAGCCCACCACACCCAGACCGGCCAGCATCAGAGCGTAGGTTTCTGGTTCTGGCACAGCGGTAACCGAAAAATCCGTCACCTCGAAGGCGTTTTGAGCGACGTCGCCGTCGATGGAGAACACCAGGCTGGTGATTTCGAGGTCGTCAATGCCATCCAACTGGAAACCGATGTACGCAGACGATCCATTAGAACTGTTGAAGGTCAGCGGGACGGACTGGCAAATACCGCAATTGCCGAATTCGTAGGAGAAAGAGTCGTCCGTGACCACCGACACATGGTTGAACGTGTCGGGCGAGCCCCACAAGAAACTGACGTAGGTGACCGGGTCAGGCAGGGCCGAAAGATTCACCGTGGTGGTCCGGTTGTTGTTTTGCCCCCCTTGGTAACCCACTGCGACGTAGGGCCGATTTGCGGCACCGGCTGGCGCGAGCCTGACGTAAGGCACGCTGGCCGTGTAAACGTCGGCGGCAGTTGCGATCGTGGCCAAGGAAAGGAACGTCGCCGAATCGGGATTGCCCGCAACCACATTCACACCCGCCTGCGCACCCAACGCGCAGCAGGCCAAACCTGCCGCTGCAAATACACTTTTCAACATGATGAACTCCAAGTTACTGAACACGGAGCGCCATCACTGGCGTCCCCACCGGGAGAACGGTAACTGTTGGTTTCAGGGCCTGACACCCCCTGTTCAGGGGGTTTTTCAGTCAAAAAACAGTCGCAAACGGAGTTTCAGCGCTTGGGCGAGGCCGCGCGTGCCATGCCGCGCAGGATCTGGATCTCTTCGACGCTGAGCGTCAGGCGGTTGAGCGCTGAATTCAGCCTGGGCATCAGCTTTTTGGGGGAGTCCGGGTTCAGAAATCCGATCTCCACGAGCACGCGCTGCCAGTGATCGAGAGCGCCCTGCACCGCGACCACGTCGGCCAGGTTGACGTCAAGGGTGCGCGGCAGCACGCTGAAGCCGCCGAGCGCCTGGCGCCAGTCGTAGGCGATCAGCTGCACGGCCTGCGCCAGGTTCAGCGAGCCGTAGCCCGGGGCCGTCGGGATGCTCAGACAGGCGTGGCACTTGTAGACGTCGTCGTTGCTCATGCCGTAGCGCTCGCAGCCGAACACGAAGGCGACGCGGTGCGCGCTGGGCGCCAGGGTCGAAAACAACTCGCGTGGCGCGTGCGTGGGCGGGCCGAAATCGCGTGGCGTCATGGCCGTGGCGCAGGCGTAGGTGACGCCGTCGAGTGCTTCGGCCAGCGTGTCGACCACGCGTGCGCCGTCCAGCACGTCGAGCGCGCCGCTGGCCAGCGAAATCGCCTCGGCCTTGCCCTTGACGTTGGCGTAGCGCGGCGCCACCAGCACCAGATCCGAGAACCCCATCACCTTCATGGCCCGCGCGGTCGAGCCCACATTGCCCGGGTGGCTGGTGTTGATCAGCACGAAACGGGTCGAATCAGGCGTGACAGCGGTCATGGGGTCAGGGGTTGGCATCGCGGCCCTCTAAACTTGCCATTATCCGAACGCGGTCGAGACCAACGCGCATCGAGCCCCAGCCGGGGCTGTTCTTTATCCCTGTCAGTCCTGACCCACCCACAAGGTTGCACCATGTCGCAAGCGCTCCATCCCATGCTCAACATCGCCATCAAGGCGGCACGCGCGGCAGGCTCCATCATCAACCGGGCGTCGCTCGACTTGGATCTGCTGACCGTCAGCAGCAAGGCGCCCAATGACTTCGTGACCGAGGTCGATCAGGCCGCCGAGCGCGCGATCATCGAGGTGCTGCTCACCGCCTACCCCGGCCATGGCATCCTGGCCGAGGAATCGGGCAGCGAGCACGGGGCCAAGGACAGCGACTACCTGTGGATCATCGATCCGCTGGACGGCACCACCAACTTCATCCACGGCTTTCCGGTCTACGCAGTGTCGATCGCGCTGGCGTTTCGCGGCCAGGTGCAGCAAGCGGTCGTCTACGACCCTTCGCGCAACGACCTGTTCTACGCGTCCAAGGGCCGCGGCGCGTACCTCAACGACAAGCGATTGCGCGTGTCCAAGCGCATCCGCATGAGCGAGGCGCTGATTGGCACCGGTTTCCCTTTCCGCAAGGGCGACAACTTCAAGCGCTACGTGCAGATGTTCGAAGCCGTGATGCAAAACTGCGCCGGCCTGCGCCGCCCAGGCGCCGCAGCACTTGACCTGTGCTACGTGGCGGCTGGCTACTACGACGGCTTCTTCGAGACCGGCCTGAGCCCTTGGGACATCGCCGCCGGCTCGCTGATGATCACCGAGGCCGGCGGACTGATCGGCAACTTCACCGGCGAAGCCGACTTCCTCTACCAGCGCGAAGTCGTCGCTGGCAACCCGAAGATCTACGGCCAGCTGGTGCAAACGCTGGCGCCGTATACCCGCGTGATCAAGGCCGATGCAACCACGGCCACCGGGCCACGCTCGGCGGCAGCACGTGGCGACACCACCGCTGACAGCAACGACTTGAGCCCCGAATCTGCCCTGTCGGCCGCCTTGGGTCTGGGCGATCAGCCGGGCGCCGAGGCACCTGCCGAAGCGGTTCCCGCCAAGAGCCGGGCCGTGCGCATCCGCAAGGCCGATGTCACGCCGAAGGACGACGCGCCGTTCTGAGTGCCGCCGCCCCCGTGCGGCCGGGCTTGATTGCGCTCAACGGGCTCGGGCCCTGACCGCTCGACAGTGACCCGCGCGGCATGCTGCCGCAAGTGGGGGTTCGTGTGCGCGGGGATCTGGCTTTCGTGGCGGGACACCGGCTGAGCGACACGCCAGGCACGGCCGCCGACCACACCGCGGCCGTTGGCGCGGCGGCAGCGCTTCGCGGCGGGCTGCGAGGCGTGATCCAGCCGTGGGGCATTCTGGTGCGCGCTCAGGCCGCGATCGGCCATGAGGCCATGCGCTGGCAGGCCGCTTCGGGCAGCCTGTTCAGCGCCTACGACGGCGACCCGATGCACACACCCGCGCGGGTGCACCACGGGCTGATCGACCGACTGGTCCAGGTCGAGCACATCGTCGAAATCGATGAGCGGCCCCCGGCTTTGCGAGCCGGCGGCCGTGCGGTGCGTTTTGATGCCGTCGCGTGGTTGTCCACAGCTTGCGGGCCCTCGTGGGTGACCGAGGGCGGCTTGCCCGCCGAAGGGCGCGCCGCGATCGCCTGCGACGCGGTTCACGGCTGGCTGCTGATCGACCCCGACCAGCCCGCTGCGCACGGGGGTCCCATCCGCTCGCACGACGCTGCCGCCGACTGGGCCGCGGCACCCGAACACCCCGCCGCGCGAGGCCACGTCGCGGCGCTGATCGATGTGGGCGGCACCGGTTTTTGGCTGCGCGCCACGCACATTCAAGCCACCCACCTGAGCCGCCCGGAGGGGCTGGGTCACTTGGTGCTGGAGCTCGCCGGCAGCCCGGTGCTGCCCGTCGCAGGCCGCTGGACGGTCACGCGCCGCGGGCCCGACGACCCTGCGCCGCAGGCCTTGCCGGCCGGCCAGCCGATGCCGGTGATCCAGCCGTGCGGCGATGCCCTGTGGCACGTGGCCGATGCGACCGATCTGTTCGGCCTGCGGCACACAGGACCGACAGCACCGCGCACCGAATACGGACTGGTTCACGACACCGGCACGCAGCGGCTGTACTTCGCGCATCCGCGTTTCGAGCAGATCGCCGTCACCAGCAGCGGCGCATGCGGCCGCATGCGCCTGCCCCCGAACCCGCACGTGCAGCTGGCCGACTGGGGCTCGCTGCTGAATTCGGACAGCGCATTTCCGCCGCCGGATTCGACTTGCAGCGTGCGACTGTCCGAAGCCGAGATGCCCACGTTCGGGGTCGACGGCTGGCACTTCCACCTGCGGCGCCCCTGGCCTGACACGCGGCCGGTCACCCTCGTGGACACCGGTGCCGCGCAGGTGCTGCTGCGCCGTGGCGAGGCCGCGCAACCGAACGCCGCACCGTTCGACATCGCCTTCAGCGACGCGGCCTGGTCGACTTCGCTGGGGCCGCTTGGCATCGATCTGGTGGCGCAGGGCCAACGGCTGTTGAGCTTCGCCTTCGAGGACCAGCACGCCGATTCGGGTACCGCGCCGCAGCTGCTGCGCCCACGCCTGATCCCGGGCCGCGTGCTCGAGCCGCTGAGCGACTGGTGGCCCGGCCTGTGGCGCCTGAGCGCGCGCGGCACGGCCGACTCCGGGCTGCCGGCGGCCCTGCCGCTGCGACTGGCCGACGGGCAACTGCACATCGGCTGCAGCACAACCCTCGGCGAGGTGGACCTGGGCTTCGGCCACCTGAAGCACGTGCCGCTGACGCTCGGAGGCACGCTCGCCAGCCGGCCCGCCAGCGTGTCGTTCGGCCTCGGCCTGGGCAGCGAGGCCGAGCCGATGGCGCTGACCGTGGGGCCGCACGTCGGGGCGGCGGTGCTGCGCATCGGCGTGCACAACGACGGCGCGCAACTCGATGTGCGCGTGGCGCTGGCGCTGCCCATGACGCTTCCCGGCGACGCGCCGGATGGCGGCGGCGCGGTGCTGGCGGTGAACCTGCAGGCCGACTGGGGCCTCCCGGTTCGACTCGGGGGTGTGGCCAGCGGGCACGCCGTGGTCGAGGTGCTCGACGCCTTGGCGCCCGTCAGCATGGCGGTCGAATCGCCCTGCCGTGTGCGGCCCAACCAGCCCACGGCCGGGCACGTTCGCCTCGAAGCCGAGCTGAACTTCGGGTTGCACCTGCCGCTGTGCAGCCTGCTCGACATGGATGTCGACACGCGCTGGCCCTTGGGCGTTGACATCGCCCGTGGCGACTGAACCGGTGATGCCACCCGACAGCGCAAGCTTGTCCTTGCTGCTGTTTCCGCAGCGCTGGGACGGCCATCGGCTGAGCGCCTCGTTGCTGGTGCTGCCCCGCGGCGACCCGCTGCACGCGCCGCTGTGGACCGAGGGCCTGGCGTTCGCCGGCGCCCCGCTGGCGTTGCGGCTCGAGCTGCAAGCCGGCGGCAGTGCGTTCACGCCGCTCGCGCCGGGCCACCGGTCGGCCGCGTTCACGACGCAGCCCGCGGCTCGTGCCGTCGAGTTGTTCGCGTCGCTGCACGATCAGTTCCTGCCCACACCGCCGCCGTCCAGCGTGGAGGCACTGTGGCGGTGGCGCGAGCAGCGGCGCGCGCACTGGGCCGCGCTCGGCCCCGTGCGCAAGGTGCTGCCCGAAAGCTACCGTGCCGCCATGCGCCATGCGCCGGCGCCCGATGGCGCGCGCCGGCCCGCCGCGACGCTCTCGCAGGCCGATTTCGCCCGCCGCCTCGTGCACGCCTCGGGCGAGGGCACCCCGAGCGCCACGCACCAGTTGTGCTGGGGCGAAGTGCTGTCGCACGCCTTGCGCCAGCCGGCACTGGCGCGCGCGCTCGGGCTGGTGATCGACATCGACACCGACTTCACCGGCTGGGATGTGGCCGCGCTGCTGTCGCAAGGCGGCTGGCTGCGTGTGACGCTGGCCGCAGCGCAGCGCCACGGCGCGCTGTCGCTGGCCACCTGGATCCCGCCTTTGAGCCACACGCCGCGCCCGCTTTTCGCAGCCGTGCTGTTCCCCGCCAACGGGGCCCACCCGCCCGACGCCGCGTTGCTCGCCGAGGCCCGGGCCTACAGCGACGGCTTTGCGCGCGTCGTGCACAGCGCCGAGTCCCAGCCCCTGGGCGCGAGCCTGGCCGTGCCCGGTGTCGACGCCGGGGTGTCCATTGGCTGGGACGACGAGCAGGTGCTGGCGTGGGTTCAGCGGCAAATCGATGCGCTGTGCCACCCCGAGCAAGCGCACGGCCTGCCGGGCGTGGCCGGCTACCGCGTGGATGTGCGCGAGCGCGACTCCCCGAACGCGGCCTGGCGCTCGCTGTGCGGCGTGCGCGGCACGTTGTCGGTCGGCGCGTGGCACAGCGAATTCATCGGCGAGTCGCGCATCGACGTGGCACCGCTGCTGGCGGGCCGCGGCGACGCCGCCTTTGCCTACCTGCCGCGGCACTTCGCCACCTGGCGCGGGGGCTCGCTGGTGGCGGGCGCGAGCGGGCGCTGGGCGGCGCAGCCCTGGCCGATCGATCAGCCCTTGCCCGACTTGCGCCCCGGCGTGCCCTGCGACTTTCGGGTGCGCCTGGTCGACTTGAGCGGCGGCGGCGCGCAACTCGACGATGAGCCCGTGGTGCATTCGGCAGCCCAAGCAGCGTCTTGATTCAACTCAACGCCGCCCCAGCGGCCGCGCCCGACGATCAACTCGACCGAGTCTGGATGAACAAGGCAAAGCAATGACGCACCCCCTGGCGATGGTTTTTTCAAGCTTCCTCATGCGCACCATGCGGCTGTTCGCGGGCGTGCTGGCCGCGGCGACGCTGGTGGCGTGCAGCTCTTACTCCGCCAACGAACCGGCGCCGTCCAAGGTCAGCGCCGCTCCGCAGCGCTACCGCATCGGCCCGAGCGACACGCTCAACGTGCTGGTGTGGCGCAACCCCGAGTTGTCGACCACCGTGATGGTGCGCCCCGACGGCTACATCTCGACGCCGCTGGTGGATGACTTGCAGGCCGCAGGCCGCAGCCCGGTCGACGTGGCGCACGACATCGAAAAGGCGTTGTCGCGCTACATCCGCGACCCGGTGGTGAGCGTCACCGTGCCCGGCTTCCAGGGCGACATCTCCGACCAGGTGCGCATCGTCGGTGAGGCCGCCAAGCCTCAGTCGGTGCCCTTCCGCCAGAACATGACCGTGCTCGACGCCATCTTGCAAGCCGGCGGCGTGACCGAATTCGCCGACGGCAACAAGACGGTGCTGATCCGCAGTTCGCAAGGCGACAAGCGCTACAGCGTGCGCTTGAAGGACCTGATGCAGCGCGGCGATCTGTCGGCCAATGTGCCGGTGATGCCGGGCGACATCATCCTGGTGCCCGCCGGATTCTTCTGAATCGCTGAGCTCGATTCGGAAAAAACGTAACAACCGTCAGTAAATCCTCGCCCGAAACGGTCCTGAATTCGCAGGCTGGCTCATGGTTTCGCTGACGTTCACGCTGACATGTAAGTTCCACTTACAGGTCCTTCATCACGCAGTCGCATCACGTGGCTGCGAGGCAGCGCGCACCGCTCAATGGCGCAGCCCGACGCGGCTCGGGCCGCCAACGCGCGCGCTCAGACACATTTGCTCACACCACAAGGCCACCCCGCGGGTGGCCTTTCGACTTGTATCAGGGGGGTTCTCGATCGATGGGGTAATGGCCAGGACGGCTGCCCAGCACTGCACCTGCATCCAGCGGAAGTGCGATGGCCAGTCGGCAAGAACGCGGCGCCGGGCGACACGCCTGAACGCGGCATCCAGCCATCTGCCTATCCGATCGAGAACCCATGCTGAAAGACACCCACAAGCAACCCCGAACCCTCCTCCACTGCCTGATCGTTGGCGCCCTCGCAGCCAGCGGTGGCGCACCGGCTCTGATGAGCAGTGCCCACGCACAAACCGCCACCTCCACCGCGCCGACGCTGCTGATCGGCACCAACAAGGTCCAGGCCTCCGTCGACACGAATCCGTCTGGCATGGCCGAGGCGTTCCAGTTCTATTCGACGACCACCGGCACGGCCGACACGCTCAACGTGTACCTCGATGCCAGCAACACCGCCACGCGGGTGATCGCTGGCGTGTACGTCGATGGCGGTGGCCAGCCCGCCAAGTTGCTGGGCACCGCAGTGCTCAGCGCGCCCAAGGCCGGCGCCTGGAACACGGTCGCCATCGCGCCGATCAAGATCACCAGTGGCACGCGCTACTGGATTGCCGTGCTCACGCCAGCGGGCTTCGGCACGCTCAAGTTTCGCGACGTGGCCTCTGGCGGCGGTCGCGCGGTGACCACGTCTGCGCGCACGCTGACCGCGATGCCCAGCTCATGGGTGGTCGGTCAGGTCTACACCAACTCGCCGATCTCGGCCTACCTGACGGCGCCTGCCGCCGCGCCAGCGCCAGCGCCAGCGCCAGCGCCAGCTCCAGCTCCAGCTCCAGCTCCAGCTCCAGCTCCAGCTCCAGCTCCAGCGCCAGCGCCAGCGCCAGCTCCAGCTCCAGCTCCAGCTCCAGCTCCAGCTCCAGCTCCAGCGCCAGCGCCAGCCCCGGCACCGACCAACACCGCCGCCTTGACCTGGACGGCGCCCACCGGCGCGGTCAGTGGCTACCGGATCTATCACGGAACCGCGTCGCGCAGCTACAGCCAGCCGCTGGGCAGCGGCACCTACTCGGCGAGCACCGCCTACACGCTGACGGGTCTGCCGACCGGCTTCACCTACTACTTCGCGGTGACGGCCGTCGACTCGGCAGGCCGCGAGAGCGCCTATTCGGGCGAGGCGTTGAAGCTCATTCCCTGAGCGGCCCCCGCACGTTTTATTTCTTGATGAACTGGAATTGACATGAAACGAATCATTTATTCACTGGCATTTTCCGTGTGCCTGGTCCCCCTGTTCGCCGAAGCGGCCAACAAGTATGTTCGACCGGGCGCCACCGGCCTCAATAATGGATCCGACTGGGCCAATGCATACTCGAGCTTGCCTTCCACGCTGACCCGCGGTGATGTGTATTACCTGGCCGGCGGAACTTATGGCAGCTATACCTTCGCAACCCCTGTCTCGGGCACGACGCCCATCACCGTGAGAAAGGCCACCGTGGCCGATCACGGCGTGGCCACCGGCTGGTCGGACGCCTACGGCACCACCCAGGCCCAGTTCGGCGCGCTGGCGTTCAAGACCAGTTACCACGTGTTCGACGGCGTCACCGGCGGCGGGCCTGGCAGTTGGGAAAGCAACTTTGGCTTCAAGGTGCAAGCCACCTACCACACGATCGACTTCCCGGCGGTGGTGTCCGACATCACCTTGCGCCACGTCGACATTCAGGGTGGCGGACGCACGGCCACCACGGACACCGACTTGCTGTACCTGGTCAACAAGTTCACCAACATCACGGTGTCCCACTGCTTCTTGCACGACACCTCGCGCACCATGATCCTGAGCTGGCCGGCCAGCGGCAGCGGCATGCTGATCGAGTACTCGAAGTTCGCGCGCAACGGCACGGCCGAACACCGCGAGGCGTGGTCAGCCGGTGCCGACAGCAACGTCACCGTCAGGCATAACCTGTTCGAGGACATTCTGGGGACCGGGGTGATTGCCATCGTCAACGGCAAAGGCGTGGCCAGCAACTGGAATGTCTACGGTAATGTTTTCTATCACACCGGAAAATACACCGACGGCATCATCAATACCGGCATTCTTTACAATCGCTACGATGCCGGCGGCTCGCCGATCGCCGTTCAAGCCAAGGATTGGCGTGTTTTCAACAACGTGGTCGCCAATATCCGCAACGGCTCGTTCACCGCGGCATTCAAGTCGCAAAACTCGGTGAATTACGTGGTCGAAAACAACATCTGGTTCAACAACCAGCCGTCTGATGTCGGCGCCACCGGCGTGACGACGGCCGACTACAACTGGTTCTACGGCAACGGGGGTTCGGGTGCACGCGGCCCGAACGACATCAACGGCACGGGTTCGCCGTTCGTCGATGCGCAGCCGTGGATCTCGGGCAACTGGGCGCTCAAGGCACCGATCGGCGGGCTGGCGCTGGCCGCACCGTACAACGTCGACATGAACGGCGCGATCCGTGGTGCCGACGGCGTGTTCGACCGCGGCGTGCTGGAGTTCTCGAGCACGGCGGCGGCGGTTCCGGCACCGACCAACCTGCAGGTCAAGTGAGCTGAGTTCACCGCGCCTCGACGACAACCCCGCAGCTTGCTGCGGGGTTTTTTTACGCCTGCTGCGGCACCTCGAGCTGCACCAGCGCGTCGTGTGTGAACACCCTCACCGGTCGCGAGGCGGTGGGCTGCAGCAAACGGGCGGTCAGTGCCGCGCTGGTTTCGCTGTGCACCAGGCGCAGGCCCAGTCCACGGTGGAAGTCGGCCAGCTCGCGTTCACACGTCGACAACCGGAACGGGTCATGGGTGCGGCCTTCCAGACCGAAGCTGTCGCTCACGCCACGGATCTTGTAGTCGTAGGCGATGCGGCTGCCCGCCGCCAGCCGGCTGGCCAGCAGGCGCAGAAAATCCGCAAACGCGCCGGCATTGACGTACGGGCTCACGCCTTCCATCAGCACCAGCGTCGCGCCCGTGGGCGCCGCGAGACTGGCCTCGAGCTGCGGCCAGCGGCCTTCGTTGAGGTCGATGGGCGCGTAATCGACACGGTCCGCCGGCAGCCGGCGGCGGGCCATCACCTGCTTGGCCTCGATGGCGCCGGGCTGGTCACACTCGAGCACGCGCGCGCCCTGGGCCGCGAGCAGGTTCGCATAGCGGTAGGCCCGCGTGTCGCTGCCGCAGCCCACGTTGATGACGCGCTGCGTGCCCGCACACAGCGCATCGACAAACACCTCGTCGTAGTACCGCGTGCGCGCCAGCACATAGTCGTAAAAGGGGTCGGCGCGCAGCCTGGGCAGCAGCAGGCGGCCTCGCCAGAGGCAACTCCAGCGCTGGCTCGGCGACAGGAAGTGCCACACCAGGTGGTCGGGATTGCGGAATGCGCCGCGCTCCCGGGTCGACTGGATGTGGCGCAACTGGCCCACTTTCATCATGAAGCTGAAGTCCGGCAGCGTGGGGGCGGTGTTCATGGATTGCCTCGGTTACGGGGTGAACGTGAAGGGGCTTGCGCGGCTCAACGGGCCGGCTCGAACTGTCTGACGGTGGCCTGCCGCCGCACGCTCCACTGCACGACGGCTTGCCACTTGCGGCGTGGGCCGCTCAGTGGCAAGCCTCCCGCGCGAGCCCCGCCGCGCAGCGCACGCACCGCCTCGACGCCGCGCAAGGCCGCCAGCCGCGTCAGCGCCACGCCCAGCATCGAGACGCGGTACAGCGCGCCGTACAAGCGCCCGCGCGTCTTGCCCAGGAAGCGGCAGATCGATTCGCGCATGAGCACCACCGAGAAATTGCTCGGAGCTTCCTGCGAGCAGCCGCCGCCGTGGTGGATCACGCGGGCCTCGGGCACGTAATAGTTCACCAGCCCGGCGGCATGCGTCTTGTGGCACAGGTCGATGTCCTCGGCGTACATGAAGTACTCGTTGCTGAAGCGGCCGATGCGCTCGAAGACCTCGCGGCGCAGCATCACGCAGGCACCGGCCAGCGCTTCGACCGGTTGCGGCGCCGTGCCGCTGGCATACAGCGCCGCGGTGCCCCACAACCACGACGCCGGCCAGCGCTGGCGCAGCCCTTCGAAGTCGAGCGCCTGATTGAGCAGGGTCGGGAACGACTGCACGCAACTGGTTTGCAAGCTGCCGTCGCTGTTGAGCAGCCGACAGCCCACCACGCCCGCATCAGGCAACTCGCGCAGCCGCCGGTGCAGCGTGGCGATGGCCGGGCCGACCACCTCGGTGTCGGGGTTCAGGAACAGCACCGCCTCACCGCGGCTGAGCTCGAACGCCAGGTTGTTGGCGCGCCCGAAGCCCAGGTTGCGGTTGCACTGCACGAAGCGCACCTGCGGGTGGCTCTCGTGCACGAAGCGGTCGCAGCCGTCGTACGAGGCCGCGTCGATGACCACGATCTCGTGGTCGAGGCCGCTGGCGCGCATCTCGAGCTCGACGCTGCGCAGACAGTCGCGCAGGTAGCCGACCGAGTTCCAGTTCACGATGATGATCGACAGGTCCATGGGGGCGTGGGGTTCAGTGGTGGATGAAAGCGCGGTGCCACAGCTCGACCGACAGCAGCAAGTAGATGTGGCGGCGGAACTGGTCGTGTCCCTCGCGGTCGCGCTGCAGCATGCGGGCGATGTGCGCCTGATCGAAGTACAGCCGCATCGACGACTCGGGGCTGAGCAGGCAGTCCTCGATGAACGGGCGCATGCTGGTGCGCATCCAGTGCTCGACCGGGTTGGCAAAGCCCTTCTTGGGCGCGTGCACGCGTTGGGCTGGCAGCCATTTTTCGGCCGCGCGCTTGTGCAGGTACTTGCCGGTCAGGCCCTTGAGCTTGAGCGAGGGCGGCAGGCTCTCGACGAACTCGACGAGCCGGCGATCGAGAAACGGCACGCGCACTTCGATCGAGTTGGCCATCGAGGTCTTGTCGCCCACCATCAGCAAGTCGTCGGGCAGGTTGCTGCGCGTGTCGATGTAGAGCATCTGCGTGAGCGGATCGAGGTGCGCCACGTCGCCTTGCAGGTGCGCCAGCGCGTGGCGCGAGCCGTAGGGATCGAGCTCGTGTGCGGACTTCATGGCGCCACGGAACAGATCGCTCTTCACGTCGGCGCTGAAAAACGAATACATGCGGGCGAAGCGGCGCAGCATGTCGGGCTCGCCGAGCGACTCGGCCCCGCGGCTGAGCCGCTCGTGGCGCCCGGGCAGCGCCGACACCAGCGACGACACCGCGCCGGTCAGTGCCTGCGGCAGCCGGCTGTAAGGCCCGGACAGCCGCGCGCCCAGGTGCCGCCCGTAGCCGGCCCAGGGTTCGTCGGCGCCCTGCCCGGTCAGCGCCACCTTGACATCGCGGCTGGCCAGCCGGGCCACGAAGTAGAACGCCGCCGCCGTCTCGTTGCCCACGGGCTCTTCCACGTCGTTCATGTAGCGCTGGAAGTGGCTCTGGTAGTCGGCCGGCCCGAGCATCTCGAACGAATGGTGGGCGCCGAACTGCTGCGCCAGCGCGCGCGCGTCGTCCACCTCGTTGGTGGCCTCGCCACCGTCGAAGCCGATGGTGAAGGTGTGCACCGGGGTGTTGAGCTGCTCGGTCATGATGGCCAGCAGCAGCGCCGAATCGACGCCCGAGCTCAGAAACAGCCCCAGCGGCACATCGCTGCGCAACTGCAGCTTCACCGCGTCTTGCAGCAGCCGCTGGTACTCCTCGATCAGTTCGGCCTCGGGCGCGGCGGAGCGCTGCACCGGAATCGTCTTCCAGAAGCGCTCGATGCGCATCTCGCCTCCGCCGATGCTCATCCAGTGGCCCGGCGGCAGTTTCATGATGCCGCGAAACAGCGTGCGCGGCGACGGCACGTAGCGGAAGGTGAACAAATCGCCCATCGACTGCAGATCGACGTCGCGCGGGCACAGCGGATGCACCAGCAGCGCCTTGATCTCCGAGGCAAACACCAGCTGCGAGCCGAGCACCGCGTAGTACAGCGGCTTGATGCCCAGGTGATCGCGTGCCAGGAACAGCCGCCGCTGGGTGCGGTCCCACAGCGCGATGGCGAACATGCCGTTGAAGTGGTTCACGCACTCGGTGCCCCACTGCTCCCAGGCGTGCACGATCACCTCGGTGTCGCTGCGGGTGCGAAATTGGTGGCCCAGCGCGAGCAGCTCGTCGCGCAGCTCGACGAAGTTGTAGATCTCGCCGTTGAACACCACCTGCACCGTGCGGTCCTCGTTGGCGATGGGCTGCTGGCCGCCCTCGATGTCGATGATGCTCAAGCGCCGGTGCCCCAGCGCCACCGGGCCATCGGCGAGCGCGCCCACGCCATCGGGGCCTCGGTGGGCGATGGCCTCGCTCATGCGCATGACGATGCCCGCGTCGGCGGGCCCGCCGCGCAACTCAAGGATTCCGCAGATGCCGCACATGCCGGGCACTCCCGTTGGTTGTCATGTCTGGCTCCGGGCACTCAGGGCGGTTGCCACGGCGCGCCAGCGCGCTCGCAGCTTGTCGCGTTGCTCGCGGCGCAGGTAGCGCGCCACGTCGTCGGGCACCGCCACCGGCGCTCGGCGCAAGAGGCAAGCCAGGTAGCCCAGCCAGGCCGCGGCGCTGCCCGCCATGAAGGGGTGTTCGCCCGCCCGGGCCAGGCAGCGCAGGGTGAAGAACACGGGGTCGTAGCCCAGCGAGTGGAACCGGCGGCCCTCGCACCACTTGATCTTCAGCGGGTTCCCGTAGGCGAAGCCGGTGGGTCGGTGCTCGTAAGCCGGCGCCTCCAGCGACTTGCGCACCTGCCAGCCGTGCATGCGGGCCATGATCTCGGCGGTCGCGTCGATGCCTCCCCACTTGAGCGGCCGGTAGCCACCGATCTGCTCGAAGCACCGTCGGCGAAACAGCTGCACCTTGCCGCCCACGCTGTCGAGCGTGTAGTCGTAGGTCTTGAAGGCGTCGGTGTAGCGGGTGTGGACGATGCCTCCCGACAGGCCCAGCGTCGGCTCGTGCTCGAACACGGCCAGGATCTTTTCGAAGTAGTCCGCCCCGAACGACATGTCCGCGTCGATGTTGCCGATGAAGTCGTACTCGAGGTCGTGCAGCTCGGCCAGGCCGCGGTTGAACGCGCCCACTTTCTTGGCGAAGTCGCGCTGCGCATCGCGCTCCATGCGCACCAGGCGGATGAAGTCATGGTGCGCCGCGTAACGGCCCACGAGCTCTGCGGTGCGGTCGGTCGACCCGTCATCGACGATGACCCAGCGTTGCGGGCGCACCGTTTGCTGCACCATCGATTGCACGGTGCGCTCGATGAACTGCTCCTCATTGCGCGCCGGCGTGATGACCACGTAGGGCGGGCGCCGG
>CAIVGK010000208.1 GCA_903905475.1 uncultured Burkholderiales bacterium
CGTGATCGAGCCCTTGTAGGCCAGGAAGCGCGCCAGCGCGGGCGGCACGTCGATGCGCAAGGTCCAGGACTCGCCGGTCGCTTCGAACACCGTCACCGTGCCGATGCCGTCGACATGGCCGCTGACCAGGTGGCCGCCCAGGCGGTCGTTGGCGCGCAGGGCTTTTTCGAGGTTGACGGGCCCCAGGGTGGTCAGGCCCGCGGTCTTGTCCAGGCTTTCGGCCGACACGTCGATGGTGAACGTGCCGTGCGCGGCGTCGAACGAGGTGACGGTCATGCACGCGCCGTTGATGGCGATGCTGTCGCCCAGGCCGACGTCGTCGAGGTAGTCCGCCGGCGTGGCGATCGTCAGACGCTTGCCGTGCGAGGCGTCGTCGCCCAGCGAACGCACGTCAGTGATGTGGCCGAGGCCCGTGATGATTCCGGTGAACATGGGTCGATGGTCCGTGGGGTGTCAGGGGATGGGGCGCGCCAGGATGCGCAGGTCGTCGCCGACGCGCTCGATGCGGTGAAAGCGCAGCTCGGCCGCCTGCGACAACTCGGTCAGCGCTCCGACCGCGGCCATGTCCAGCCCCGGCCCCAGCAGCTTGGGCGCGAGGTAGATCAGGTATTCGTCGACCAGCCGCTCGCGCACGAACGCGCCGTTGAGCTGAGCGCCGGCTTCCACGTGCAGTTCGTTGATGCCGCGCTGCGCCAGATCGGCCAGCACCGCGGCCAGATCGACGCGGCCGCCGGCACCGGCGGCCAGCACCACTTCAATGCCATGCGCGGTGAAGGCCTCGAGCCGTTCGGCGTCAGGCTGCGCTGCGTACACCAGCGTCGAGCCCGCGCTTTGGAACACGCGCGCGCCCAGCGGTGCGGCGAGGTTCGAGTCGAGCACCACGCGCAGCGGTTGGTGCGCCGTGGGCACCAGCCGCACATCGAGCCGCGGGTCGTCGTGGACCAGCGTGCCCACCCCGGTGAGCACGGCGCCAGCGCGGCGCCGCCAGGCGTGGCCGTCGGTGCGCGCGGCCTCGCCGGTGATCCATTGGCTCGCGCCATTGGGCAGCGCGGTGCGCCCGTCGAGCGAGGCCGCCGCCTTCAGCCGCACCCAGGGGCGCTGCCACTGCATGCGCGAGAAAAAACCGATGTTGAGCTCGCGCGCGGCCTCGGCCTCGACACCCGCGATCACCTCGATGCCTGCCGCGCGCAAACGCGCCGCGCCCTCGCCGGCGACCAGCGGGTTCGGATCTTCGATCGCCATCACCACGCGGCCCACGCCGGCTTGCGCCAGCGCATCGCAGCACGGCGGCGTGCGGCCGTGGTGGGCGCACGGTTCGAGCGTGACGATGACGGTGGCGCCGCGCACCGAATGACCGCGCGCGGCCGCATCGCGCAGCGCCATCACTTCGGCGTGCGGCCCGCCGGCTTGCTGGGTGTGGCCGCGGCCGATCACGGCGCCGCCCTCCGCCACGATCAGGCAGCCCACCCGTGGGTTCGGTTCGCTCAGGCCGATGGCCTGTTCGGCCAGCGCCAGCGCTTCGCGCATCCCGCGGTGGTGCGGGTGCGCGGCGAGGTCGGTGGCGAAGTTCGGTGGGCTGGTCATCGGTATCGGGCTCGCGTGTCAGGGCTGGTGCTGAACCGTCGCCACGCTGGCGGAGTTGCCCGGCGCGAGCGGATCGATTGTCGCGGCAGCGGGTGGCGGGCAGTCCAGATCGCCGCGTATCACCAGAAAGTTCTGCTGCAGCAGCGCCCGATCGACCTGACGGTAGACCGACGGGTGTTCGTCATTGCGGTCGATGGCGCCGCTGGCGTCGCTGTCGTTCACGTAGCGGCACACCTTGCGCTGCGCGGGGGCACTGCCGATCTCCCAGCCCAGCGGCACCACGGTGCTCTGGCCCGACCAGCGCGGCGGGTCGCCGGCGGCGGCCACGACGCAGCGGTAGGCGGTGTAGCGCTCGCCGGTGTCGTGCCAGTCGGTCGCCGCGAGGCTGGCCGGCGTGGCATCCATGGCGACCGCCTCGCGGTGCACGCCATCGGCCGCGCGGTAGACCACCGTCTTGCGCGCTTCGGCGTGGCACCACGGAGACGCCGGCGCCAGCATGCCCGGCAGCCCGACCGACAGCGCCAGCGCCAGCGGCGTGTCGTTGGCCCGCAGCGCATCCGGCGGGTTGGCGCCGGAAAAGCGCACCACACCACTCAACAGCAACGCCTTGAACTCGGTGCAGTGCGTCAGGTGCTCGGCCCTGAGGTCTGCGCTGCGCACCTCGGTGGGCACGTCGGTGCATTGCTCGACCACCTGCGCGCTGGCGTTGTCGACCACGAAGGCGACGGTGGCGCCCGGCGTGGGCTTGAAGGCGCTGCGCCGGTCGTCGATGGCGTGCACAGCGGGCGGGATGGCACTGGACCGGCCCGCGGCGCCGGCCTGCGCGCTGGCGATGAGCGTCAGCGCGCCGGAGAAGGCCGGGTCCTGAGCCGTGAACGCCGAGGCCAGCACCGTTTGCTGGGTCGAGCCGTCGCGCGCTCGCCAAGTGACCGCGACCGTGGCCGGTCTGAACGGCGCCGCTCCCGGGTCACCCGCGTCGATCTGGCGGGTCAGCTCGAAGACGGTGTTCAAGCGCAGCGCGGCGCTGTCTTGCACCGATCGCACGCTCGATGCCGGCGGCGCGCCGAGCAGGCGGGCGGCTTCCAGATCTTCTTGCGCCAGCCGCACCGCCTCGGAGCGTTGCCGCGCGATGTCGGCGTGCGTCTCGAGGTGCCGGTGCAGCCGGCCTGTGGCCGCCACGCCCACCGACAGCACGAGCAGCGAGAACAGTGCTTCGAGCAGGCTGACGCCGATCTGCCGGGTGCGGGTTGATGGGCAGCGCATCAATAGTCCTTCCAGCTGCCGGGCACGCGGGCGAAGCTGCCGGTGTGGCGTTGCAGCGCGCGCAGCACCTCGGCGTCGCGCTGCAACCGGGGCGCGCCGTTGCCGCGGTAGTCCGACTCCGAGATCACCGCACCGTGGACGCCGGCGGGCGCGCCGGTGGGGCCGTCCCAGCGGATGTCGACGGCGTACAGCACGCCGTGCAGCGTGACGTCGCCGCGCAGCGCCGCCGTGCCACTCACCACGAGGATCACCGGGCGCTCGGCCGAGCCCAGCGTGAGCGGCCCGTCGATCGCCGCGTCGCCGGCGATGGAGACCATGCGGTTGCTGCCGACGGCGTCGAT
The DNA here is from genome assembly GCA_903905475.1 of uncultured Burkholderiales bacterium. Classification (GTDB taxonomy): domain Bacteria; phylum Pseudomonadota; class Gammaproteobacteria; order Burkholderiales; family Burkholderiaceae_C; genus PBB1. Next base: position 3,189 of record CAIVGK010000208.1, read on the forward strand.
GGCTGCGGCGATCGCCGGACCACAGGCCAGCGTGCAATCGACGGCCTGCGCCGCCGGGTGGCGCGCCCAGCGCGTGCGATCGAGCCCGAAGTGCGAGGCGAACAGCCGCTCGGGCGCGATGGCGGCCAGCGCGCTGTCGTGCGTGGCCGCCGAGGCTTCGGCTGCACCACCGGCGGCGGTGCCCAGACGCACCGCCGTGCCGATCAGGCTGCCGCCGGCGCGCACCGTGAGTCCGCCGCTGGCCGCATCGGTGTTGTGCACGCCGAGCGCGCCGGTGGCCTCGACCGTGCCGCGCACCGTGAGCGCCGCTTGCGGCAGCACCGACACGCCCGGCAGCGCACCGAGCAGCACCTGCAAGCGCACCACCGCATCGGCGCGACCGGCCACCCCGGGGCGACACGCGCCCGCCGCGTTCGAGCAGCCGATGGCGGTGAGGCGCACCAGCCCGGGCCGCGGCTCGGTGCTGAACTGCACGCTGAACGCGGGCTGCGGCGCAAGGTCGTCGCCGGTGGCCGCGACCAGGCTCGGCCAGCCGTTCGACGGGCAGGCGCACGACCATGCGTTGTCTGAGCGCACGCAGCCGGGTTGCAGCGCGAGGTCTTGCACGCCGCTCTTCCACAGCTGCGGCGTGTGCAGCCCGGAGTCGGTGTCGACGCTCAGGTAGCGCTCGCGAAACGAGGCGCCGCGGGCGTCGTCGCTCGGCCCGCAGTGCTCATCGACCGGCTGTGGCGCGTTGAGCTGCGCGATGGCCCAGTCGATGCCGGCCTCGGCGGCTTCGAAGGCCTGCGTGGCGCGCTGCTGGTTGGCCGAGGAACGCTGCTCGAACAGCAGGGCGCGGTTGGCGTACGCGGCGCTCAGCAGCATCGCCAGCAAGAGCAGCAAGCTCACCGCGAGCGTGGCGGCGCCGCGTTGCTGGCGGTGGTGGCGCAGCCGATCGCTCCGGGTCAGGCTGGGGCGCGGTGCGTTGTTCATCGGCAAGGCCTCACGCCGGGCAGCGGCCGGTGATCTCGTCGTTGCGCAGGCGCACCGCCGTGCGCGCGGTGCGCACCGTTCGGGCGTCGGTGGCGCTCTGGGCGGTGATCGTCACCACCACGCTGCGCAACGTCTGGCGCGGCGGGCAGCTGGCGTCGCCGGTGGCGCACGGTGCGCTGCACAGCGCGCCCAGATCGAGCGTGTCGTCGTGCGGCGCGAGCGCCAGGGCGGTGACCTTCATCGTGGTCACGTCGGTCATCGACTGCCAGCTCGCGCCGCCCACGCGCATCTCGAGCGCGCCGCTGCGCAGCCGAAAGCCGAACTGCTCGTGGCTGTCGACCTGCTGGTTTTCGGTGCTGTCGAGCGAGTAGCGCAGCGTCACCGTGGCGGCGGTCGCTTCGACCGCGGCGTAGGGGTTGGCGGCCACGGCGGTCGCTGGCGCCTCGCGCATCCACACGCCCGCACCGGCATCGCCCCAGTGGCCGGCGCGGCGCAGGTCGCGGCCGATCAGCTCGCTGGCGCTGCGCAGGTCGTGCATGAGCCGGCTGTGTTCGACGAGGGCGCGGTGGTCGCGCAGGTGGATCAGCAGCACCGTGATGCCGCAGCCCACCAGCAACAAGCCCAGCGCCGTGCCGATCAGCAGCTCGACCAGCGACAAGCCGCGCTGTCGGCGGCCATGCGGTGCGACGCGGTGACGCATGTCACTGGCCCCAGCAGCGGCGGTTGAGCGCGCCCGCGTTGACGGTGGCGTCGGTCTCGCCCGAGGCGTAGGTGAGGTTCAGGCCATCGACCGTGAGCCGCAGGTGTCGGCAGGCGCGGTCGCTGCGCTGCGCTCCGATGGCCGCGGCGCGCACCGAATAGCCGGTGGACGATGCGGATTCGAGAGTGAGCTCGTAATGGCCCGAAGGCGACACGCTCGCCACACCGAGCTGCGCCAGATCGCCATAGGCCTCGTGGTGGGCGCGAAAGCGCTCTTGCTGCGTTTGCAAGCTCATCAGCGCGACCAGCGCGTCCGAACGCCGCGCGCTGGCCAGCGTGCTGCTGAACGCGGGATAGGCGATCGACGACAGGATGCCCACGATGGTCAGGCTGAACACCAGCTCAGGCAGGCTGAAGCCCCGGGCCCGTGCGCGGCGGCGGGTGGGGTGTGGGTGAGGTCGAAACAAGGTCATGGTCGGCTCCGTGGTCAGGTGGTTGAGGAATCTGAGATCAGCACAGCGGGTAGCCGGCCA
>CAIVGK010000209.1 GCA_903905475.1 uncultured Burkholderiales bacterium
ATGTTTTTGATGCTGGGCCCGAACACCGGCACCGGTCACACTTCGACGTTGCTCTACATCGAGCCCGAGGCCGACCACGCCATCGCCTGCATGCAGGCGGTGCGCGCCGGCGGCCACCGCTGGATCGATGTGCGCGCCGAGGTGTTTCGCGAGCACAACCGGCGCTTGCAGGGCCGGCTCGAGGGCTCGGTGTGGAGCCACTGCCGCAGTTGGTATCGCATGGACACGGGCCGCATCGTCGCCCTGTTCCCGGGTTTCACACGCGAGTACGTGCAGGCCACCCGCCAGCCGGACTTCGCTGATTACCGTTTTGGCTGAATTGATGAACGATCGACTTTCCCCCCCACCGTCCGCCCTCCAGGCCCAGGCCCAGGCTCAGGAGCCCGAGCTGGCCGCCGTGCGCGTGGACCGCGCCACCACCGAACTCAAGCACGGCCGCGCCGTGCGTGTGTGCGACGCCGGGGACACCGCTTCGGCCGCTGCGCTGGTGGTCGCTGCGGTTGAGTCGCTCACCGCCACGCGTTTTGGCTGGTTCGCTGCGCTGGGCGTGCCGATGCAGTTGCTGCTGGGCGGTGACCGCCGCCATGCGCTGGACGCCCCATCCCTGGCGGCCGGCCCGATGCGCATCGACTTGTCGCCGGGCGCGACGTTCGACGATGTGATGCAGCTCGCTGCGGTGACGCCGCTGGGCGAGCCGCAGCCCGACGTGCCGGCGCGCCTGCGCAGCGGCACGCCCCCCGCGTCGGCGGACACGCCCGCGATGCTCAGCGCGCTGCAGCTGGCCAGGCGCGCCCGGCTCGCGCCGGCCTTGCTGATGGTCGTCGAGCAGCCCGCCGTCGCGCCTCAGGTGGCCGCGGCGCAACTGCTGGCGGTGTCGGGAACCGATCTGCGGCAAACGCAGGGCGCGGTCATCCCGACGCTGCGCCGCATCAGCGACGCGCACGTGCCGCTGGCGGCCCGCGAGGACTGTGAACTGGCGCTGTTTCGCGAGGAAAACGGCGGCGCCGAGCACCTGGCCATCATCGTGGGCCAGCCCGATCTGAGCCAGCCTGTGCCGGTGCGGCTGCACTCGTCGTGCCTGACCGGCGACCTGCTGGGCAGCTTGCGTTGCGATTGCGGCGATCAGCTGCGCCGCGCGGTGGAGCGGCTGGCGGTGGACGGCGGCGTGCTGCTGTACCTCGAGCAAGAAGGCCGCTCGATCGGTCTGGCCAACAAGCTGCGCGCCTACCGGCTGCAAGATGCCGGACTCGACACCCTGGATGCCGACCACCACCTCGGCTTTGCGGCCGACGAGCGTGATTACGGGGCGGCGGTGGCGATGCTGCGCGAACTGGGCATCTCGCGCATCCGGCTGCTCACCAACAACCCGAAGAAGATCGATGCGTTGGCGGCAGGAGGGATCGAGGTGGTCGAGCGGCTGTCACTGCACGCGCCGGTCAATGTGCACAACGCGCGCTACATCGAGACCAAGCAGCAGCGCGCCGGGCACCTCAAGGACGACTGAGCGAGCCGAGGGGATCTGGCTCGCCCGGGATCAGGCCGCGATCTCGGTGGCCTGCGCTGCGGCAGCCGAGTCAAGGCACTTGTTGCACTTGCCCAGACCGCGCAAACGCGGATCGGGTTTGCCTTCGCCGGTCTTGAAGTTGGCCTGGCAGCGACGGCACACGTACATCTTCGAGCTGGACATCATCGGCTTGATGCCGGGCTCCGACGAAGGTCGGGCCGCCGAATACTCAGCCTGGGTTTGCCGCAGCTTGACATTTTCGGGTGTCGCTGTCGCGGCAGGGGTTGGGGTTTTGGTTCGTGGGGTGGCCATGGCGCGGGGTGAACCTCTCAGATAAAGCCGACACGTCAGGGGCCTGAGCGTGTCAAAGAAGCGCGTATTGTCCGCGCACTGGGGCCTTCGTGCTGACAAAGTGGCCCCAAGAGCCCTCAAAGAGCGCTTGTTGGCGCAACCTGGGCACAAATCCGTCGGCAAGCCCGGCATGAACCTGTGGCACCCGCGTTCGGCCCGCGCCCGTCAGCGGGCCGTTCGAGGCAGTCGCCCGGCGGCGTGCAGGCCGTCGGTGAGCTGCCCCGGGTGATCGAGCCGCCACGGCTGCAGCTGCGGCGCCACGGCGTGCGCGCCGTAGCCCCAGCCCACCAGCGCGGCGGCGCAGCCGGCGGCCTGTGCGGCCAGCACGTCGGGCGGCGCGTCGCCCACCATCAGCACGCGCGCCACCGGCACGCCCAGCGCCTGCGCGGTGGTTTGCAGCGTCAGCGGCAACGGTTTACGCTGTGCGGCCGAGTCGGCGCCCTGCACGTGCAGCAGGTACGGTTGCAGGCCGGCCGCTTCGATGACGGCCTGCGCCAGCGGCGTGGGCTTGTTGGTCACCACCGCCAGCGGCAACTGCCCGTGCAGGCGGCGCAAGGCCTCGATGACGCCGGGGTACACCGTGCCGTGGTCGAACGGCGCCGCATGCGACGCCTCGATGAAGCGCTGGTGCAGCCGCTCGCACAGCGCCAGATCGGTGCTGTCGGCGCCGCGCGCCTTGAGCGCGCTGGCGATCAGCGCATTCGGGCCGTTGCCGATCCAGCCCTGCACGGTGGCCAGGTCGACCGGTTGCAGCCCGACCGAGGCCAGCGTGGTGTTGATCGCGTGGGCGATGTCGCCCGCGCTGTCGATCAGCGTGCCGTCGAGGTCGAAGACGACGGCGTCGATGTGGCCCAGCTCAGGTGTCATGCGCGCGCCGGGCGGGAATCTTGCGCAGGCGCTGGCCGGCCAGCGCGTTGTCGCGGATGGCCGCGATCGACTCGCGGTAGCGCCCGCCGCTGAACACCGCCGAGCCGGCGACCAGCGTGTCGGCACCCGCGTTGCCCACGCGCTGCGCGTTGTCGGCCTTGATGCCGCCATCGACCTCGAGCCAGATGTCGCGCCCGGTGGCGTCGATGCGCCGACGCACCGCTTCGATCTTGGGCAGCACGTGCTCGATGAAGCTCTGGCCGCCGTAGCCGGGGTTGACCGACATCAGCAGCACCAGATCGAGCTGCTCGAGCACGTGGTCGAGGCAGTGCAGCGGGGTGGCCGGGTTGAGCACCAGCCCGGCCTTCATGCCCAGCGAGTGGATCAGCTGCACCGTGCGGTCG
>CAIVGK010000210.1 GCA_903905475.1 uncultured Burkholderiales bacterium
CTTGCCGGTCTTCTCGGAGTAGGCCTGCGGCTGTCCCTTGCTCCACTGCAGGCACAGACGTCCGGCCACGGTGATCGAGTCGACGAAGACGGTCTCGTACTTGTCGAGGACCGACGGATCACCGAAGCGCGCGCACACGGCATCGAAGTGAGCCTGGCTGTAGGGCTGGTCTTCACGCAGTGCCGGATTCGGCCCGCCGATGAATACGGCGAAGTCGCGGCACTCCTGCCACGTGCGCGGGCGGATCGTGTCGCCCGCCCAACCTTCGACGGCGAGATCGCCAGCCTCAAGGTCGAAGAACAATGTCGCCGTGGGCTTCAGCGTCCAGAGCTGCGAGGTCTTGCCGATGCCGCTCTTGCCGACGAGCACGCCCTTGACGCCACGGCGTTCAGCGAGGCGCTGGTCGGCGGTGATGATGGGCAGGCTCATTTCCGACCCCCTTCACCGCCCAGATCGGCGAACGCAGCAGCCACTGTGGTGACGCCCAGGGCGCCGCGCTTACGGGCCAGCTCGTAGAGATCACGCAGACCCTGCAAGCGACGGATGTGGACGCGGGCTGCGGCCTCCATGCCCTGAATCGCGAAGGCCAGGTCGTCGATGGTTGCGTCCTCCAGTGGGCGCACCACTTCATCGGAACGATTGCCATCGAGGGCCGGGATTCGGATCGTCTCCGGCAGGTCCCGCAGGTACATCTCGGACTGCTTGAGCAGCAGATCGATCAACGTGGATTTGGTTTTCATGGGGGTCACTCCTGAATCAGGGCAAGGCGGAACCCGGGCTTGCCGGTCTTGAGCGTTCGCGCCGGGGCAAACGCGCTCTTCAGCGTCTCGGGCCAAGCGTTGAACTTGGTCTCGGAGATGCGGTAGCTGATCTCGACGTACTCGGCGGGGTCTTCGCCGTTGGCGGTGATGCGGCGGGTGATGTCGTTCAGCTTGGCTTGGTCCCACTCGACCTTCTTGGGCAGGTCCGCGGTGATGCGCACGAGGCCATCATCGAAATGCACGACACCGGTGTCCTTGCCGGCCGCCAGGCGCAGTTGGTGGGCGCGCTGGGCGTACCGCAGATCCAGAGCGCGATCGACGTGTTCGACGATGGCCTTGGCGGCAGCCAGCAGATCGGCCGCATCGTTCTTCAGTTGGAACAGCGAATCGCTGGACCGCTCGGCGAGCTCGCCGGCTGGCGTGGCCAGCACTTGATCGGGGGTGAGGTGGCTCATGCCGCACCTCCCGCATCGGCGCGCTCGGACGTGCTCTTGCGCAGGCTGTCGGACTCGAAGGCCTCGACGTCCTCAAGGCGATAGAGAACTCGCCCCTGCAGCTTCAAAAAGACCGGACCGATTCCTTCGGACCGCCAGCGTTCCAGCGTGGCTTCGCTGACGTCCCAACGATCAGCCAGTTGGCGTTGGTTGAGGTGTTTGACACTCACGTTTTTCTCCTTTCGGGTAGTTGCGAAAACGTGAGGGAAGTTTGGGAAACCAGGGGTGGGCAAACCGGTGGGCAGAGTGGACGAAAAGGGTGGGCAAAACAGGCAATCGCATCAATCCAGCCGCCAAGAAATCTGCAGACGTAAAAAAGCCCGGTCGCTTTCGCGCCGGGCTTGAAGAGAAGGGGCTTGGCTCAGCCCTTTGGTGGGAACGGGTCGTTCCCGTAGCTGTTGCGTTCACGGATGCGTCCGTCTTCGCCATGAATCAGCACTTCGCTGCGCTGGTTGATGGCGATCGATTTCGCCGCCTGCTCAGCCTCTACCTGAGTCCGATGATGAGACGTGTCGCGCTGATTGCCTTCGCCGCGGACGGCCCAGCCGTCTTCGCGCTTGACCACATGTTGATTCTTGCTTGCCATGAGAAATCCTTTCATTTGATGATTCCGGGAAGATTCGGGATTGGGTGTCGGCGTGTCACCTCCCTTCGATAGTGATGAACTCGGGTCGCAGCCAGTAGTGCCCCTTGTCGTCCTTGTCCACAAAGGTTTGATACACCTGCTTGTGGCGTTTGACGATGTCGGCGGTGCGGAACGTAGAGGCCTCAATGCCCAAGTGCTCCGCAATAAAACGCTTGTGAACCTCATCGCCATCAGCTTCCTCAAGCACCTTGAGGAACGTGTACATCTGTGGCGAGAGGTCAATCTCCTTGCCGCCAACCAACGCGACACCGCGCGTATGAATCAGTCGAAGCGACGTTTCTGTTGTCTGCGTAACCGTGCTCGATCCAGACAGGAAAGCGTCCAGGTTTTCGATAACGAAGCCATGCTTGCGGATGTGCGCAATAGCTCGCAAGGGGACCAAGCGGCGATCATCCAGGGCGCCAAGTAGCAAAGGCTCAATGTCACTGGAAGTGATGATGACCTCGGCACCCGGTGCAACCAGCTGGGACAACCGCGACGCAACGGCGTCAGCATGTACTGCGAGCCGGCGGCCGAAAAAAACCGTGCGCCGCTTGCGCCTGTGCTCAATTTCGCCGAGGCGCCAAAGCACATCAGGAATGACCACTTCAACGCTGTATCGAGCAAGAAGGCCGAGACCACCCGCCAGCCACCGCGCCAGCAGATGCGGCTGCAATTGCCAGTTGTGTGCCTGGACGGCCGCAAGATTGATCCATCCACAATCCATGCAGTAAGCCCGATAGGGGCATGCAACATCGGCGATGTCGACGCTCGGCTCGGGCCTGATTGACTCGCTGCAGCACTCTGGACAGAGAATGCTCAGCGCCAGTTCTTGGGCCAACGCAAGCGCACCGACTGACCGAAGGTGCAGGTACTCAGGTTGCTGACCTGAAAGCCAGACGGCATCGGGCGACAAGGTCCGCGAGTCGACCTCCATTAGGCGGCACAGCTCGGCCAAGTTGGTATCGTTCATGGCCCGTCAATCTTTGGTCAGGACGCCGTGCTGGACGATTGATCGCTGATTGCTAGACCCGGCTCTGGCGCTGCATGTTGCATGACGCCCAGCGCCAGCAACAAGGCTTCCGCCAGGCGGGAGTCGGCTTCTTCCATGTCGCGCAGGTTGCTGATTCCTGTCTGCTTGAGTTCAATGTGCAGCGTGCGCCCGGGCTTTCCTGCCTGCGTCGGATGGAAGAACACTGTCAGGACGCCTTCCACAATGTTGAATCCTCGACCCATCAGAGGGTGGCTCACGTTGTGAGCAGCCATGCAGGCCGTGACATCTGGTGCGTTCTTGTCGCTGGGCGGTTTGATGGTGAAGTCACATGCAGGCGGGTGAAAGGACCGGACTCTGGCCTGTGCAAATCTGAGCTTTTCCACCCGGTGCCCTACGAGATCGAATCCTCCTGCGTCCAGTGCATCGAAGCCGGTGCGCAATCGATTCAGCATGAACGTCGGCTGCCTGACAGACTGAGGCGTCAACAACTTCTTGAATACGTGTTTTCCAAGCTGTTCGAGCACCGCCTTTTGGGCCTTCGCGCCGCCGGGAGCGATGATGTCGATGACACCACTTGCGGGATAGATCACTACGTCCATGGTGAGCGGCGGTCGAACATCACGCCAATGAACGCGGTTGTCGTTTCCGAACTCCAGATTTCGCTGGGCGTTGTCCTCGATCAGAATCCCCAGCTGTACCCCTCCGTCGAGATGGCGCTCAAGCGAGTCAATCTGGCAAGCGCGAGGCGTGCCCTTTCTTGGCGTGAACGCAGTTGCGAGGGCGAGCTCCAAAGCCTGGATGTCTGTTGACTCCCGATGTAGGCCATCGGTCGGCTCCACCTGCAACCGCTTCCAGCCACGTTTACCTACCCGCAGGTTCACCCCGTAGATTGCCTCGGCAGCAGCAAACTGTTCAGGCCAGTTCGCCATCACCCACAGCGCGCGCTCCGCATCGCTTGAGAGCTTTGGAAAGTCCTCGTGAAGTGCAGCGTCCATGGGCGCTGTGTTGCGCAGCGCATCCACGCCGCGTGGATTGGCGAGCTCGTGTACGCGACGCAGCTCTGCATAGATGCGTTTGCTTTGATGATCCGGCAAGGCGTCAGTCACATTGATCAGCGCAGGGATCAGCTTCTGCGAGGGCATGTCCCAAGCATGATCAGCCGGCAGTTCGACCTTGCGGGATTGGAAGTAGAACTGCCATGTGCGGGGCGGCACCTGACGAATGAGCTGGCGGTAGTTGAAGGCGGCCATTTTTCTTCCCTGTCGATGTGGCCGCCGTGCTGATGGCTTGGTTCCGCGCGAGGCCTAGGTTGAACTTGCTGACTCTCAACACCCGCAGAAAACACAACAAAGTGTGCACTGAATGTTCGCTATAGCGGGCGTTTGCGTGAATCTAAGGGTAAACGCTTGTGATGTCAAGCAGGTGCTTGTTTGTTCGGAATAGAGTAATATTTCGCCTCTAGACATGACGCTATGGCGCCCGCTTGGTCGGCGCCTCAAGAAGACAGGAGAAAACCGTGGCCACCCCACTGGGCGACAAGATACGCAAGCTGCGCCGGGATCAAAAGATGAGCTTGGAAGCATTGGCCAACGCCGCAGAGATGAGCAAGAGCTACCTGTGGGAGTTGGAAAACAACGATGACGCCAACCCGACGATGGAGATCGTGGCGCGCATCGCAACGGTGCTGAACACCACCCCTGAGTTCTTGACTCACGACAAGCAGGCCGATGAGCCTGTGGATGCCTTCGACAAGGCGTTCTTCAGGAACTACAAGAACCTAAAGCCCGAGACCAAGCACCAGTTGCTCGAGATCCTCAAGACACTGAAAAAGACACAGGGATGACGACACAACCGACCGGGCCGGTTCCCTGGGCGAACCGGCTGAACAAGGTGCTCAACCAGTTCCACGACGTACATGGCGGTGATCGCTTTCCGGTCAATGTAGAGAATCTGATACTGGAAGTGCCGAGCGCATTCCAGACGGGAGAGCCAGTCACCGTGCAGGGGCAGGCAATGGACCCCGAGTTTGAAGGTGCCTTGTTCAACCTGAATGCTGGGCAAGGTAGCAAGGGCAACTGGGCCATCATCTACAACCGAGCCATCGCCTCGCCCGGGAGGATTCGGTTTACGTTGGCCCATGAACTTGGCCACTACTTGGTGCATCGTCACCTGCATGGCGAGTTCAATTGCAGCGAGGCCGACACGCTTCACTGGGAGTCGCCGGAGCGCCAGATGGAAAACCAGGCGAACGAGTTCGCCTCTTACCTTCTGATGCCGAGGCCCGACTTCGAGGCACAGATCAATTCGGCAGCCATCAATCTTGACGTTCTGGGCGGCTGCGCTGATCGCTATGGTGTGTCGTTGACCGCAGCCATCTTGAAGTGGCTTGAGTTCACATCCACGCGCGCGGTCCTTGTGATGTCGCGCAACAGTCAGGTCCAGTGGGCACGCGGAAGTGAGTCGGGGAAGTGGCTGGCCATCACGATGAACAAGAAGCAAGCAGACGGGCAACGAAAACGTATTCCCCCTGGTTGCGCAACAGAGTTGCAGAGTGGCTCAAACGTTGACCGTCAGGGTACCGAGATTGACGCGCGCATCTGGTTCGCGAATGAGCCCTCCGGGATGACGCTGAGGGAAATGCGCGTGATCTCGGACCAGTATCGTCAAACGATGTCCTTGCTGGTTATGCCACCTGAGGTGAAGCCCTGGGATCGTGAAGAACCGCAAGACGACGAAGGCGTTGAGAACACGTACGACAGGTTTATCCGCAACGGCCAGTACCCCGTTCGGTAGGTCATGCCCGACCGATCATGACCGCCCACAAGTGGCAGTTCACCTCCCGATTCCGCCGTCACGCCTTCGGCTGGCGATCTGACACGCCGATCCAGCGGATCAAAGAAGCCCTCGCTGAAATCAAGGCGGTCGCACGCAAGGAGCCGGTGCTCGCCGCCGACGGCGCCGTGTCTCTGCTGGAGAAGTTGTCGCCAGCGCTGGAGCAGGTCGACAGCTCTTCCGGAGCCCTCGGCACCGCAGTGAACCGGACCATCGACACCCTGGTGCCCATCATCGCCAAGGCTGACGTCGATCCGCGGGTTCGACAGCGTTGGCTGGAGCGCCTGTGGCGGGCCTTGCAAGACGACGACATCCCCTACATCGAATCCCTCGGAGAGCATTGGGGCGACCTGTGCGTCACGTCGGATCTGGCGATGGTGTGGGTCGATGAATTCCTGCCTCTTGTGGAACACGTCTGGAGCTCCCGATCCACCGGACACGGGTTCTTCAAGGGGACCAGCGCATGCCTTGCGTCGCTGTATGCCGCTGGCCGCCACGATCAACTTCTCACGCTACTGGAGCGGGCGCCATTCAAGTGGTGGCACGACCGCCAGTGGGGCGTCAAAGCACTTGCGGCGATGGGCAAGAAGGCTGAGGCAGTGCGTTATGCCGAGCAATCTCGCGGTCTGAATGACCCCGGCTGGATGATCGCTGAGGCCTGCGAGGCGATCCTGCTGTCGTCGGGCTTGGCCGAAGATGCTTACCGCCGCTACGCGATCGAAGCCAACCAGGGCACGACCAACCTGGCGACGTTCCGAGCCATTGCCAAGAAGTACCCGAACGTGCCGCCAGAGCAGATCCTGCGTGACCTGGTTGCCAGCACGCCCGGCACTGAGGGCAAGTGGTTTGCGGCCGCAAAGGATGCGGGCCTGTTCAACGTCGCCATCGACCTGGCGACCACCAGCCCAACCGATCCACGCACGCTGGCCCGCGCGGCCAGAGACTTTGCGGAGAGCCAGCCTGAGTTCGCGGTCGCTGCTGGGCTCGCTTCACTGCGTTGGATATCACTCGGCCACGGCTACGACATCACCGGCGCCGATGTGATTGACGCCTATTCGGCGGTGATGCAAGCGGCATCAAAGGCGGGCGTGGATGCCCACCAGATCAAGACTCAGATCGGGGATCTGCTGGCCTCAACGCCCACCGGCAACCAGCTCATGAAGGCCGTCCTGGCCCATCACCTGACGACCTGACTGGGTCGCGTTTTCGCAGGAGCCAGCGCCAGCACGCAGGCGCTCGAAACTCCCTCATGGTGTCGGTGAGGGTTCATCCGGAGAATTTCGCTGTTCAAGCGAGTTTGATGGACAGGACCGATACCGATGCATGAAATCAACCAAGTACCCCCCGACCGGATGACCGCCGAGCAGCGTCGGCGCGAGATCGCGTCGTTGCTCGCAAATGGGCTCGTCCGCCTTCGCGGCGCCGACTTTCGCCCGTCCGCAAGACGGACTTCGGAGAGCGAGTTTGAGCTTGGCTTTTCCGGCCACCAGCGCGTTCATTCAGACCCCGCCAACAACACAGAAACGGAGTCCTGATGAGCACGCCCGCCAAGGCCAACACCGACAAGTTCACCGCGCCACCATCGGTGGCCTCACAGATCGCGCGATTGCCCGAGCTGCCCATGCTGGAAATCAAAGCGCTCTGGCAGAGGCTCTTCGGTGACGACACGCCCACCCACAACCGCCAGTTCCTTGAGCGGCGCATTGCCTACCGCCTGCAGGAGGTGGAGTTCCGCAAGGTCGACGCCAACCTGCTGGACCGCAACAAGCGCCGCATCGCGTCTTTGGTCGAGACCGGCAAGGTCAAGAAGCGCGACCGTGACTACCGGCCAGCAGCGGGCACAGTGCTCACCCGCGAGTACCAGGGTATCGAGCACCGCGTCATCGTGACCCAGGATGGCCAGTACGACTACCAGGGCCGGATGTACCCGAGCCTGTCGATGATCGCCCGCGAGATCACCGGCA
>CAIVGK010000211.1 GCA_903905475.1 uncultured Burkholderiales bacterium
CGGCGTTCGAGCGCGCGCACGGCCGAGCGCGCCACCAGCGCGTTGCGGTGCACCCGCATGAAGCGAGCGCCCAGCCGCTGCTCGAGATCGCTCAGCGCGTCGTCGAGCACATGGGTGTGGCTGGCGGTGCGCAGCGTGACGTACTTCAGCTCGGCCTTGAGGTACAGCACCTCGGCCAGTGGCACGCGGATCACGCGGCCGCGTTCGCTGACCACCAGCACGGGGTCTTCGCTTGACGCGGGCTCCGCCGGCGGCGGCATCTGGCCGAGCCGGCTGGCCACGCGGCGCAGCGACTGCTGCAAGCGCTCGAGCCGCACGGGCTTGGTCAGGTAGTCGGCCGCGTCGAGATCGAAGGCCTTGACGGCATGGTCGGCGTGCGCGGTGACGAACACCACCATCGGCGGATGCGGCAATCGGCGCAGTTCATCGGCGAGTTGCAGGCCGTCGCGTCCGGGCATGTGGATGTCGGCCAGCACCAGGTGGCAAGCCGTCTGCGTGGCGCCGGCCTCGGCGTCCGGGCCTTGACCATGCTGCTGCAGCCACACCATCGCCTGCGCGGCGTTGGCGGCTTCGCCGACCACCGTGGCGCGCGGCTCGGTGCACGCCTCGACCAGGCCGCGCAGGCGCCACCTGGCCAGGTCTTCGTCATCGACGAGCAAGATGCGCAGCGGCTCGGTGGTCGTGCTCACAGCGGCACCTCGATGAGCACGCGGAAGTGATCGCCGTCGAGCCGCGCATCGAACTGTGCGGCCACGTCGTGCAGCAGGCGCAAGCGCTCTTTCACGTTGGCCAGCGCCATGCCGTGGCCGGGCTGCGTGGCGCCGTTCGCCACGCTGTTGACGATCGAAATCCGCGCGCGGCCGCCCTTGAGCCGCGTGCTGATGCGGATGTCGCCGCCGTCAGGCGCCGGCTCGACGCCGTGGCGCACCGCGTTTTCGACCAGCGGCTGCAGCAGCAGCGGTGGCACGCGCGCGGCTGCAGCCGCGTCGTCCAGATCCCAGCTCACGCGCAGCCGGCTGCCGAAACGAATCTGCTCGATGGCCAGGTAGCGCTGCGCAAGCGCCACCTCGTCGGCCAGACGCACTTCGCCGTCGGTGTCGGCGAGTGCGGCGCGAAACAGCTCGGCCAGGTCTTCAAGCACCGACTCGGCGCGTTGCGGATCGAGCCGCACCAGCGCCAGCGCCGAATTCAGCGTGTTGAACAGGAAGTGCGGCCGGATGCGCGACTGCAGTTCGGCCAGCCGCGCGGCCGTGTCGGCCGGCGTGCGTGCCAGCACCTGCATGCGCAGCCACTGGTGCATGACCAGAGCCAACGCGCCACCGGCCACCGCCGTGGCCAGCGGGCCCAGGTGCTCGAGCCCCAGCGGGCTGGCCTGCAGCGCGAGCAAGCGTCCGGCCAGCGCGCAGGCCGCGCCCAACGCCGCCGCCACGGCCATGTGCGCGAGCGCGGGCAGTCGCGCGAGCAACCGCTTCAGCAGGCAGTTCACGATCAGCCAGGCCAGCACCGCCGGCAGTGCGATCGCCGTGCCAAGCGCGAACTCCAGCGCCCAGATGGCCGGCGTGTGAGCGCTGAACAAGAGGCCCGCGGCCAGCACCGCGTGCACGAACAGCGTGGCACGCAACACCACGCCAACGTGGCACACATCGAACATCTGCGTGGCGGGGTTGATCGGGCCCGCGAGGCGCGGCAGTTCGAGCGTGCTCCGGCCGAAGCCGCTGGCGGCGTGCCGCGAGTCGGCCTCGGCGGGAGCCGAACGAGGCGCGGGGTCGTCGTGCCGGGGCAGGTTCATCGGGGGGCAGGGAGGGCGTCGATAGAATCAGCGGCGCTGCGACGCATTGTCTACAACTCCCGCCACAACACCGTCGACGGCGCCCTCGCCGATCGCCGCGAGCCCCATGTCTGCACCGTCAACCGGCCCCTCGTCCAACCAGCTCGACAAGAAATCCGAAGCCTGGTCGGCGCTGTTCTCCGAGCCCATGAGCGAGCTCGTCAAGCGCTACACCGCCAGCGTGTTCTTCGACCAGCGCCTGTGGCGAGCCGACATTGCCGGCTCGCTCGCGCACGCCGAGATGCTGTGCGCGCAGGGAATCATCAGCGCCGAGGACGCCGCCAGCATCGAGCGCGGCATGGCGCAGATCACGCAGGACATCGAGGCCGGGCGCTTCGAGTGGAAGCTCGACCTCGAAGACGTGCACCTCAACATCGAGGCGCGCCTGACGCAACTCGTGGGCGACGCCGGCAAGCGGCTGCACACGGGGCGCTCGCGCAACGACCAGGTGGCCACCGACGTGCGGCTGTGGCTGCGCGGCGAGATCGACACCATCTTGCCGCTGCTGGACGCCATGCAAGGTGCGCTGGTCGATGTGGCCGACAAGAACGTCGAGACCATCTTGCCGGGCTTCACCCACATGCAAGTGGCTCAGCCGGTGAGCTTTGGCCACCACATGCTGGCTTACGTGGAAATGTTCGCGCGCGATGCCGAACGGCTGATCGATCTGCGCCGCCGCGTCAACCGCCTGCCGCTGGGCGCGGCCGCCCTGGCCGGCACGAGCTACCCGCTGGACCGCGAGCGCGTGGCGCGCACGCTGGGCTTCGATGGCGTGTGCCAGAACAGCCTCGATGCGGTGAGCGACCGCGACTTCGCGCTCGAATTCAGCGCCTTCGCCTCGATCACGATGGTGCACATCTCGCGTCTGGCCGAAGAGCTGGTGCTGTGGATGAGCCAGAACTTCAGCTTCATCGATCTGGCCGACCGCTACTGCACCGGCTCATCGATCATGCCGCAAAAGCGCAACCCGGACGTCGCCGAACTGGCACGCGGCAAGAGCGGCCGCGTGGTCGGCCACCTCATGGGGCTGATCACGCTGATGAAGGGTCAGCCGCTGACCTACAACAAGGACAACCAGGAAGACAAGGAGCCGCTGTTCGACACGGTGGACACGGTGCGCGACACGCTGCGCATCATGGCCGAAATGGTCGCCGGCATCATCGTCAAGCCCGAGGCGATGGAGCGCGCCGCGCTCAAGGGTTACGCCACCGCGACCGATCTCGCCGACTACCTGGTCAAGAAAGGCGTGCCGTTTCGCGATGCCCACGAGACGGTGGCGCACGCGGTCAAGACGGCGATCGGCCAGGGCGTGGACCTGAGCGAGTTGTCGCTTGCCACGCTGCAAGGCTTCCACCCCGGCATCGACGAATCGGTGCACGAGGTGCTCACGCTGCGCGGCTCACTCAACGCGCGCAACGTGCTGGGCGGCACCGCGCCGGCGCAGGTGCGCTTGCAGATTGCCCGTCACCGCGAGCGCCTGGGCTGAAGCGCCCGGCGGCGCGCGGCGCTCACAGCGCGCTGCCGTCGTCCTTCGCGATGCGGATCAGCCGCTTGCCGAGGTTGTCGCCGCGGTACAGCCCGGCGATCGAGCCGGGCGCCTGGTCGATGCCCTCGAGCACGTCTTCGAGGTAGCGCAGCTGCCCGGAGGCGATCCATTCGCCGAGCTGCTGGAGCGCTTGCGGGTAGCGCGCCACATGGTCAAACACCAAGAAGCCTTGCATGCGGGCGCGCTTGACCAGGATGTAGCGCTCGACGCGCGGGCCCTGCGGCACCGGATCCCAGCTGGCCACCGAGGCGGTGCCGCAGATCACCACGCGCGCACCCACGGCCAGTTGCTTGAGCACCGCATCGCTGATGGCTCCGCCGGTGTTGTCGAAGTAGACGTCGATGCCCTTCGGGCAGGCGGCAGCCAGCTGCGCGTCGAGGTCACCGGCGCGGTAATCGATGGCCACTTCGTAGCCGAAGGCGTCGCGGCACAGCTTGACCTTGTCGGGCCCGCCGGTGATGCCCACGGTGCGGCAGCCGTGGATGTTGGCGATCTGACCCACGCACGAACCCACCGCGCCGGCGGCGGTGGACACCACCACCGTGTCGCCCGGCTTGGGCTGGCCGATGTCGAGCAGCGCGAAGTACG
Organism: uncultured Burkholderiales bacterium; assembly: GCA_903905475.1. Classification (GTDB taxonomy): domain Bacteria; phylum Pseudomonadota; class Gammaproteobacteria; order Burkholderiales; family Burkholderiaceae_C; genus PBB1. The sequence continues at coordinate 3,963 of CAIVGK010000211.1, forward strand.
CGGTCAGGCCGTTGATGCCGAGCACGCCCAGCGCGGTCGAAATCGGTGCGCCGTCGGCCGACACCTTGCGCTGGATGGTGGCCGCGTCGACCACCGCGTGGTCCTGCCAGCCGAACAGGCCGGTCACGTACTCGCCCGCGGCGTAGTCGGGGTGCTTCGAGGCCACCACGCGGCCCACCGCGAAGCTGCGCATCACGCCGCCAATGGCCACCGGCTCCGAGTAGTTGGCCGCAGCGCTCACCCAGCCGCGCATCGCCGGCTCGACCGACAAGTAGATGTTGCGCACCAGCACCTGGCCGTCGCGCAGCTCGGGCATCGGCGCGTCGACGATCCGGAAGTTCTCGGCTTGCGGAATGCCGTTGGGGCGGGACTGGAGCTGGACTTGTCGGTTCATGGTGGTCAGGCGGTGCGACCCGCAGCGACTGTGGACCGCCAGTGTATGCACAGCTTCCGCACGCCGATCGGGGGCCATGTGCCGGCGATAACATCCTCGACACCACCCCATTCAGGAGCACACGGCATGGCCATGGACGTCGTCGATTTCGAGATCAAGGGCGCTGAAATGCAGTTCGTCGAGGTCGAACTCGACCCCGGCGAGGCCGCGGTCGGCGAGGCCGGCAGCATGATGTTCATGGACGCCGGCATTGCCATGGACACGGTGTTTGGTGACGGCTCGGCGAGCACCGGCGGGCTGTTCGGCAAGCTGGTGGGCGCGGGCAAGCGGCTGATCACCGGCGAGTCGCTGTTCACCACGGTGTTCACCAACCAGGGCCACACCAAACTGCGCATTGCGTTCGCCGCGCCGTATCCCGGCAAGATCATCCCCATGGACTTGCGCCAGCTCGGCGGCATGTTGATCTGCCAGAAGGACGCCTTCCTGTGCGCCGCCAAGGGCGTGTCGCTGGGCATGTATTTGCAGCAGAAGATGTCGACCGGCTTTTTCGGCGGCGAGGGCTTCATCATGCAAAAGCTCGAGGGCGACGGGCTGGCGTTCGTGCATGCGGGCGGCACGGTCGTCCAGCGTGAGCTGCAGCCCGGCCAGACGCTGCTCATCGACACCGGCTGCGTGGTCGCCTTCACGCCCAACGTCAATTTCGAGATCCAGTACGTCGGCAAGATCAAGACGGCGCTGTTCGGTGGCGAGGGGTTGTTCTTCGCCAAGGTGAGCGGCCCGGGCACGGTGTGGCTGCAAAGCCTGCCGTTCTCGCGTCTGGCCTCGCGCGTGTTCGCCGCAGCGCCGCAGCGCGGCGGCTCACGCGAAGAAGGCTCGTTGCTGGGCGCTGGCGTGCTGGGCGGCGGCCTGCTGGGTGGTGTGTTCGGGAGCGACGACGAGTGAGCCGGGCATGAGCCCGCTGCTTGACGCGTTCTGGCGCGCTGCGGCGTACTGTCTGCATCCGCGCGTCATCGTCCTGTCGCTGCTGCCTCTCGTGTTGATGGGGCTGGTGGCGGCCGGCGTGGGCTACTGGCTGTGGTCTCCGCTGGTCGAATCGGTGCGTTCAGGTCTGGATTCGGCCGCGGGCGTGTCGACGCTGCTGGCCTGGTTCGAGGGCCTCGGCCTGGTGGGGCTGAAGGCGGTGCTCGCGCCGCTGCTGGTGGTGCTGGTCGTCACCCCGGTGGCCGTGGTGGTGTCGCTGTTGGTGGTGGCCGCACTGATGACGCCGGCGATGACCACGCTGGTCGCCGCGCGGCGTTTCCCGGCGCTCGAGCGCCGTCACGGCGGCTCGGCCTGGGCCGGCGCCTTGGCCGCCTTGCTGGCCACGCTGGTCGCGGTGCTTGCCTTGCTGCTGTCGATCCCGCTGTGGTTCGTGCCCCCGCTGGTGCTGATCGTGCCGCCGCTGATCTGGGGCTGGCTGACTTGCCAGGTCATGACCTACGACGTGCTGGCCGAGCACGCCAGCCGCGACGAACGGCTGGAACTCGCCCGCCGCCACCGCGGCGTCTTCCTCATCATGGGCGTGCTCACCGGTTACCTGGGGGCCGCGCCGTCGGTGGTGTGGGCGTCGGGCGCGCTGTTCGTGGCGTTCGCGCCGGTGCTGCTGCCGCTGGCGATCTGGATCTACACGCTGGTGTTCGCGTTCTCGGCGCTGTGGTTTTCGCATTTCGCGCTGAACGCGCTGGCCGAACTGCGCGCCGAGCGCGCGGTGACCGTCGCCGCGCCGCCATCGCCCTTCAACCCCACTGGCTCGTTCGGCGGCTTGCCGCTGCCGCCGGCTTGATCGCAGCACCATGGCATTCGGACTCATCATCGTTGGCGACGAAATTCTCTCGGGCAAGCGCGCGGACAAGCACCTGCCCCAGGTGATCGAGCTGCTCGGCGCACGCGGCCTGACGCTCGACTGGGCGCGCTGCGTGGGCGACAACCCGGAGCGCATCACCGCTGACTTGAAGGACGCCTTCGCCAGTGGCGATGTGGTGTTCTCGTGCGGCGGCATTGGCGCCACACCCGACGACCACACGCGCCAGTGCGCCGCCAATGCGCTGGGCCGGCCGCTCCAATCGCACCCTCAGGCGTGCGAGCTGATCGTCGAACGCATGCGCGACGTGGCCGCTGAAAAGGGCCTGCCGTTCGAGCCCGACCGCGCCGACAACGTGCACCGGTTGCACATGGGGTGCTTTCCGCAAGGCGCCGGGATCATCCCGAACCCCTACAACAAGATCCCCGGCTTCTTTGTGGGCAGCGTGTACTTCGTGCCCGGCTTTCCGGTGATGGCGTGGCCGATGATCGAATGGGTGCTCGACCAGCACTGCGCCCATTTGCACCGTGCGGTTCACCCGCGCGAGCGCTCGGTGATCGTGAAAGGCACCATGGAGTCGCTGCTGACCCCACTGATGGTGGCGATCGAGTCCCGCCACCCGGAGGTGCGCGTTTTCAGCCTGCCCAGCGTGGACCATCCCGAATGGGGCGCGCACATCGAGTTGGGGGTCAAGGGCGAGGGTGCGGTGGTCGACACGGCCTACGCCGCACTGATGCAGGGCCTGCGTGACGTGGGCGTCCAATTGGGCACCGAGTTGGTGCGTTAGGCTGGATGGCGCGCACCGGGCCAAGGCATGGCTCGGCATGACAAGTGGTCGGGGCCCCGTTTTGGCGGCCATCTCGCACGCTTACGATGCACGGCGGTTTGGGCGCCTGGCATGGCCGGTTTCAGGCATGCTTTCTGCTACATTCCCCTGCGCATTTTTGGGGCGTCTCACAGGCGCTTCTTCCTCACACCCATTTAGCTTCCAGCTAGGAGATTCCTGATGGCCAAGACCGTTGCCGACGTGATCAAGATGGTGAAGGACAACGAAATCAAGTTCGTTGATTTCCGTTTCACCGACACCCGCGGCAAAGAGCAGCACGTCACCGTGCCCGTGTCCCACTTCGACGAAGACAAGTTCACGTCGGGTCATGCGTTCGACGGTTCGTCGATCGCCGGCTGGAAGGGCATTGAAGCGTCGGACATGCAACTCATGCCCGACCCCAACACCGCCAACGTCGACCCGTTCTTCGAAGAGCCCACGCTGATCCTGACCTGCGACGTGATCGACCCGGCCGACGGCAAGCCTTACGAGCGCGATCCGCGTTCGCTGGCCAAGCGCGCCGAGGCCTACATGAAGGCGTCGGGCCTGGGCGACACCGCCTACTTCGGTCCTGAGCCAGAGTTCTTCGTGTTCGACAACGTCCGCTGGGGCAACGACATGTCGGGCTGCTTCTCGAAGATCGAGTCCGAAGAAGCGGCCTGGAACACCGGCAAGGAATACGAGCATGGCAACACCGGCCACCGTCCTACAGTCAAGGGGGGCTACTTCCCCGTGCCGCCGGTCGACAGCGCCCAGGACATGCGTTCCGAGATGTGCCTGGTGCTCGAGTCGCTGGGCATCCCGGTCGAAGTGCACCACCACGAAGTGGCCAACGCCGGCCAGATGGAAATCGGCACCAGGTTCAGCACGCTGATCCAGCGCGCCGACTGGATCCAGTTGCAAAAGTACGTGATCCACAACGTGGCCCACTCGTACGGCAAGACGGCCACCTTCATGCCCAAGCCCATCGTGGGCGACAACGGTTCAGGCATGCACGTGCACCAGTCGGTCTGGAAAGACGGCAAGAACTTGTTCGCCGGTGACGGCTACGCCGGCCTGAGCGAGTTCGCGCTGTACTACATCGGCGGCATCATCAAGCACGCTCGTGCCTTGAACGCCATCACGAACCCGGGCACCAACAGCTACAAGCGTCTGGTGCCAGGCTTCGAAGCGCCGGTCAAGCTGGCCTACTCGGCCAAGAACCGCTCGGCGTCGATCCGCATTCCGTACGTGGCCAACCCCAAGGGTCGCCGCATCGAAGCGCGTTTCCCCGATCCACTGATGAACCCGTACCTCGGCTTCTCGGCGCTGCTGATGGCCGGCCTGGACGGCGTGGAAAACAAGATCCATCCGGGCGAAGCCGCCACGAAGGACCTGTACCACCTGCCTCCTGAAGAGGACAAGCTGATCCCCACCGTGTGCCACAGCCTCGACCAGGCGCTGGAGTATCTCGACAAGGATCGCGCGTTCCTGACCAAGGGCGGCGTGTTCACCGATGCCTACATCGATGCCTACATCGAACTGAAGATGCAGGAAGTCACGCGCTTCCGCATGGCGACCCACCCGGTCGAGTTCGACATGTATTACAGCCTCTGAAGCCCACAGGCTTGCAGTGAAAGGGACGGCTTTTGCCGTCCCTTTTTTCATGCGAACCGTCATGACCCATGGCCGACAATCCATCTCCACTGGCGTGCCGTGCGGGCCTGATGCCCACGCGGCACGCCGGCGCATCAGAGACAAAGGCCCACCGATGAAGTCTTGCAACGTCGCTCGGATCGCATGCTGGCTGGGTGCCATCAGCTTGTGGTGCTCAAGCGTGCCGGCACGCGCCGAGGGCGAATCGCACCTTTACCGCTGCCCTGGCGACCTGTACACCAACTCGCTCAGCGCCAAGGAGGCGCAGGAAAAGGGCTGTCGCACGCTCGAGGGCGCGCCCATCACCATCATCGCGCCGGCCAAGCGGGCCGGTGCGGCCGCGGTGCCGTCCAGGCAGCCGTCTGACAACCGCATCGACCCCGCGCTGCAAAAAGCCCGCGACAGCGATGCCCGGCGCATCCTGGAAGCCGAGTTGCGCCGCGAGGAGACCCGCCTGGCCGAGCTGCGCAAGGAATACAACGCCGGCGAGCCCGAGCGCCGCGGCGATGAGCGCAACTACCAGAAGTACCTCGACCGCACCGCCGAGCTGAAGGCCTCCATCGCCCGCAAGGAAAACGACGTCGCCGCCATCAAGCGCGAGCTGGCGAAGGTGGCGCCTTGATCGAATTCCGGCGCACGCCGTTGAATCCACCCTGCGAGGCCTGATGCCTGACACCGCCGCATCGCCGTACGCGGCTTTCGACCACCTGGCCACGCTGGTGGCGGTGGTGCAACCCGATGGACATTGCGTGTTTGCCAACGCGGCGTTCGGAGATGTGCTGGGCTGGTCGAGCCGCAGCCGCCTGCGCGACTCGCTCTACGACTGGTTCATCGACGCGCAGCCGGTGCGCGACACGGTGGCCGCGGTGCTGCGCAATGACTTCTCGTCGAGCCGCTTCGACGCCTTGCTGCGTCGGCCGGTGCTCACCAATGCCGATGCCCTGCCGGTGCACGTCATCGTCACCCAGATGGAGGGCACGACCGATGTGCTCGTCGAGCTGGTCGAGATCGAGCAGCAAACGCGCCAGGCTCGCGAAGAGCGCGCGCTCGGTCAGGCACGGGCGACCAAGGAGCTGATCCGCAACCTGGCCCACGAGATCAAGAACCCGCTGGGTGGCATCCGTGGTGCGGCGCAGTTGCTCGAGATGGAGCTCGAGTCGCGCACGCTGACCGAGTACACGCAGGTCATCATCCAAGAGGCCGACCGGCTGCAAGCGCTGGTCGATCGGCTGCTGGCGCCGCACCGCAAGCCGCAGCTGGTGAGCGACGTGAACGTGCACGAGGTCTGCGAACGCGTGCGCTCGCTGATCCTGGCCGAGTTCCCGCGGGGCTTGCGCGTCGAGCGCGACTACGACACCTCGATCCCCGACTTTCGCGGCGACCGCGAGCAGCTCATCCAGGCGGTGCTCAACATCGCGCACAACGCGGCTCAGGCGCTGTCCGAGAGGATCGTTGGCGGCGACGCGCTGATCACCTTGCGCACCCGCATCGCCCGCCAGATCACCCTTGGCAAGCAGCGCTATCGACTGGCACTGGAATTGCAGGTTGAGGACAACGGTCCCGGAATTCCGGAATCGATACGTGACCGGATCTTTTACCCGCTGGTGTCGGGGCGAGATGGCGGATCGGGGCTGGGGTTGACGCTCGCACAGACCTTTGTGCAGCAGCACCACGGCACGGTGGAATGCGAGAGCGAGCCTGGCAAGACCCGGTTCAAGATCTTGATTCCGCTGCCCTGATCGGCCGTTGCCACCGGCCACCGCCGGCGTTTTCCTTTCAAGAGGCAGTGCATGAAACCCATCTGGATTGTTGACGACGACCAGTCCATCCGCTTCGTGCTCGAGAAGGCGCTGGCCCGCGAGGGGCTGGCCGTGCGCAGCTTCACCAACCCGCGCGATGTGCTCGCCGCGCTGGACGACGACGTGCCGCAGGTGCTGGTCTCCGACATCCGCATGCCGGGTGGTTCCGGCATCGACTTGCTGGCCAAGGTCAAGCAGCGCCACCCGCAGATGCAGGTGATCATCATGACGGCCTACTCCGACCTCGACAGCGCGGTCAGCGCCTTCCAGGGCGGCGCTTTCGAGTACCTGCCCAAGCCGTTCGACGTGCCCAAGGCGGTCGAGCTGATCCGCCGCGCACTCGACGAGAGCTTGCGCGAATCGGTGCTCGACGAGCGGTTGGCTGAAGTCCCCGAGATGCTCGGCCAGGCCCCGGCCATGCAAGACGTGTTTCGCGCCATCGGCCGCTTGAGCCAGAGCATCGTCACCGTGCTGATCACGGGTGAGTCGGGCTCTGGCAAGGAGCTCGTCGCCCACGCGCTGCACAAGCACAGCCCGCGGGCGAACGGGCCCTTTGTGGCGATCAACACCGCCGCCATCCCGAAAGACCTGCTGGAGAGCGAGCTGTTCGGCCACGAGCGCGGGGCCTTCACCGGCGCGCAGACCACGCGGCGCGGGCGCTTCGAGCAAGCCGATGGCGGCACGCTGTTTCTCGACGAGATCGGCGACATGCCGTTCGATCTGCAAACCCGGCTGCTGCGCGTGCTCAGCGACGGGCAGTTCTACCGCGTGGGCGGCCACAGCCCGATGCGCAGCAATGTGCGCGTGATCGCCGCCACCCACCAGAACCTCGAGGACCGCGTCAAGCAAGGCGTCTTCCGCGAAGACCTGTTTCACCGCCTCAACGTGATCCGCCTGCGCCTGCCTGCGTTGCGCGAGCGCCAGGAAGACGTGCCGGCGCTGGCGCGGTTTTTCCTGCAGAAAAGCGCCAAGGAGCTCGGCGTCGAGGCCAAGCGCATCACCGATGCCGCGCTGGCAC
>CAIVGK010000212.1 GCA_903905475.1 uncultured Burkholderiales bacterium
CCAGCCACGCTCAGGGGCAAACTTCCATGCGGCGCGTGACGCCCTTGAGCCGCTCGTCGGCGAACCAGAAGAAGTACTTGGTGATCGTCACCGTCGAGCCGTCCTTGTTGAGCGCGCTGTACTGCACCGGCACCACCCAGCCCACATGACCGTTGTTGCCCTGGCCCATCGGGCACGCGCCGCGCTCGGGCGTTCCGATGCTCAGTTCGCGGCTGGTCTGCGCGCCCTTGACCGTCAGGTCGATGTAGTTGTTGATGGTGGACGCGTAATTGACTGGCGGCTTGGCGCGCACCACGTCGCCTGACGTGCCGATGTTCGGATTGGACGAGCACCCGACCAGCAGGCAGGCGGCCAAGGTGGCTGCGATTCGTGTCATGCGTTCTCCGTGACGTTGGTGAGCCCGTTGAAACGACTCGCCCCGAATGATGCATGGTGTGGCCGCAGCCCTCCCGAACCGATGTACCTGGCCGATGCCGCCGTCAGAGCATTTCGATCGCCAGCGCGATGCCCTGCCCGCCGCCGATGCACAGCGTCACGATGCCGCGCCGGCAACCCGAGCGCTGCATCGAATGCACCAGCCGCGTGGTGAGCACCGCACCGCTGGCGCCAATCGGGTGTCCGTGCGCGATGGCACCGCCCTCGACGTTGACCACCTCTTCGGCCAGGCCGATCTCGCGCAGGCACGACAGTGCGATCGCGGCAAAGGCCTCGTTGATCTCGACGCGGTCGACGTCGCCCAGCGACCAGCCCGCGCGGGCCATCGCCTGACGCACCGCGGGCGCCGGGCCGAGGCCAAAGAAGTCGGGTTCGACCGCCGCCAGCCCGTAGCTCACCAGGCGAGCCACCGGAACCAGCGCGTTCTTTTCGGCCCAGCCGCGTTCGGCCAGCAGCATCACCGACGCGCCCGAATTGAGCCCCGGCGAGTTGCCCGCGGTGATCGTGCCTTCGGGGCGAAACGCCGGCTTCAGCCGGGCCAGCGACTCGGCGGTGGTTTCCGGGCGGTTGTGCTCATCCTTGTCGAAGACCACGAGGCCCTTGCGGCCGGGCACCTCGACCGGGGCGATCTCCGCGGCGAACCAGCCGGCGGCCTGCGCCGCGGCGAAGCGCTGCTGCGAACGCAGCGCCCAGCGGTCCTGGTCGTCGCGCGAGATGGCGTTCTTGATCACCAGATCCTCGGCGTGCCAGCCGGAATGCTGGCCGCTGAACGCATCGTTCAACCCGTCGTGCAGCATGCTGTCGATGAGCGAGACGTCGCCCATGCGCGCGCCCCAGCGTCCTTGCGGCAGCAGGTAGGGCGCGCGGTCCATGTTCTCCATGCCGCCGGCCAGCGCGCAATCGATCTGGCCCGACCAGATCTCGAGCGCGGCACTGGCGATCGCCTGCGCGCCCGAGCCGCACACGCGGTTGACCGTCATCGCGGGCACGCCCACCGGCAACCCGCCACCGATGGCGGCCTGCCGCGATGAGTTCATGCGCACGCCGGCCTGGATGACGTTGCCCATCACCACCGACTGCACCCGCTCGCCGTTCAGCCCCGAGCG
>CAIVGK010000213.1 GCA_903905475.1 uncultured Burkholderiales bacterium
AACTCGCGCTGCAGCGTTTGCAGCACCTGCGGCATCGACCCACTGCGCACAAGCAGCGGCAGGCCGCGTGCCGCCAGGTCGCGCTGCAACTCGGCCACGCAGTCGAGCATGAAGCCGACGTGGCGCGGGTCGCACTCGGGGCTGTCGAGCCATTCAGGCTCGATCACCACCAGGCCGAGCGCGTTGTCGAAGCGCATGGCCTCGGCCAGCGGCGCATGGTCGCGCACGCGCAGGTCGCGCTTGAACCAGACCAGCGCCGCTGCACGCGTCATGTCGCGAGCCAGGTCCCGCCTGACATCAGGTCAAGGCTGGGCACTGCGGTCCATCGGCACTCAGCCGATGCGCTCGCCGATGCGCAGGAGCGGCACCCTGGCCGTCGCTTGCGCCGAGGGCGCGGAGCGGCGCTCCACCGCAGGATCACGGTCTGCCCGGCCACCAATCATGGCTCGCGGGGGACGAGCACACTCGGCGGCTCCGTCACAGCGGCTGGGCCTGAATCCTCGGCCTTGGCCAGCGGCACAGAGACCATTTTCTGGCCGTCCCACTGCTGGCCGCACCAGCAGCGGCCTTCGGCGTCGATGATGCAGGTGCCGCTGTTGCAGCAGCGCAGATCTTGGGTCATTTGAAACTCCCGGGGCCGCGCCCAGATTGGGTGATTGGTTGGTGCTTGCTCGATGACGTGAGCCGGTGTGGCAAGGCCGTGAAGTACATCCCCAAGCGGGTTTTTCCAACGGGAGCCGCCACGTGCGCCCGCTGCCAAGCCACACGAATATCAGCAGGGATCATAGAGCGCGGGTCGCCGAAACAGGCCTGAGAACATGGTCAAAAAGGTGGCGGCCGCGACCTTCAACGCTCGGCGAACAGCCGGCTGCGCCTACGTTCGCGAGCCGCTTTCCACCTTGCGCAGCAGGCCGCCGAGCAGCAGTGTCAGCGCCAGGCTGGGCAGGGCCGAGCCCCACGCGGGCCACAGCGTGCTGCCCGCATGGAAGCAGGCGATGCCCAGCAGCCACACCAGCGCCGGCCCCCAGCGCAGCGCGCGCTCGGGCGGCAAACCGAAGGCCAGCTGCGAGATCACCACGCCGAACAGCGGCACGAAGATCGAGCTCAGCATCAGCAAGAAGGGCTCCAGGCTGTGCATCGGCAGCACCAGCGCACTGGCGGTGGCCAGCGCCGCCAGCGCCATGCCGGCGCTGCGGATCGAGCCGCGCTTGGCGAGGAAGCTGAACGACACCGCGCCCGAATGCACGTCGCCGTAGGCGTTGTCGGTCTCGTCGATCAGGATCAGGCCCAGCGCGAGCAGCCCGCCTTGTGCGAGCAGCAGCGTGGCCACCAGATCGGCACCCGGCGGCGTCGTGCTGATGATCAGGATGCCCAGCGCATAACACCACACATTGGCCAGCGCGTAGCCCAGCCAGGTGCCGCGCAGCGTGCCGGAGGCCGACACGCCGTAGCGCGAGTAGTCGGCCACCAGCGGCAGCCACGACACCGGCATGGCGATGACCAGATCCAGCGCCGACATCATTCCCATGGAGCCATCGCCTGGCCGCGACCACCAGGCCTCGAGGCCCTGTGCATGCAGGCGCGATCCGAATTGATAGCTCAGCCAGCACAGCGAGGCCACCACCAACGGCAAGCCGAACCGGCTGATGAAGCGCCGCGCCAACCCGACCATCGAACCGCGGGCCAGCGCGATCAGCAAGGCGCCCCAGGCGAGCGTCGCGACCCACGGCAGCCAGGCAGCATCGGTGCTGAAAAGCTGGCGCGCGATGGCGGTGGTGCCGTCGCGCATGACCACCAGTTCGAACGCCGTCCAGCCCAGCAGTTGCACCACGTTCAGGCCGACCGGCAACAAGGCGAAGCGCAGACCCAGGCTGCGCGCGATCAGCGCCGAGCTCGACAGCCCGTGGCGGCAGCCGATCGCCGCCACCCAGGCCAGCAACCCGGCGCCCAGCACCGAGCCCAGCAGCACCGCGGCCAAGGCCTGCGGCGCGCTGAGCGCCGGTATGAGGTAAGCGCCGATCTGCATGACCAGCAGACCCACGCCGAGGCTGAACCACAGCGCCGCGTGGTCGCGAAAGCTGAACCCGCGCTGCGCGGTGGGGATGCTCACCATCGAGTGATGGGCCGCGTCGTGCGTGCTGGATGCCATCGTGTACTTCCTGAAAATCGATGACAGTGAAGCCGTCAAAGTGCGCCATTCCGAGTGGAGCGCGGCGGATTCTAGGTGCCGCGTCCCGGTGACGCCGCCGCCACACGCAGCCGGGAAGGCAGCGCGCGCCACTTGCCCCGCTCGGGTTTAGGCCGCAACATCAAGCCGCCTTCTGATCGAGCCCTTCTGACGCGAAGGACGGGCTCGAAAATGCCCGGCAACTCACCCGGTTTTCGATGTGATGTGGTGCGGGGGCCTCCAGGGCAAGGCCGACGATTGAACCCGCCGCGTTCCCACTGTTTTCATGAGTACCAAAGGCCTTCCAGGTGAAAGACATTATTTTTTCCACTGGCGTGAAGACCAGCTTCCGGGATTTTCTCAAGCAGAAGATTGACAAGAAAATCATCAAGAGCCTCGAGCGGAGGTCGATCAAGTTTAATTCCGAAAGAGGAGAAAAGATTGCAGTATTTGCCAACGAGCATATTGGCTTGCACATAAATCAGTATGGCTGCTATGACAGGCTCAATCTCGAATTGCTTTTTACATTCCTGAGTCCGTTGGCCGATGGCTTCAAGGATTCCTTGGCGCTGGATATTGGTGCCAACATCGGAAATCATTCGCTTTTCTTTTCACGGTATTTCGGTTCAGTCTGCGCTTTCGAGCCGAATCAAAGAACGTTCGACCTGCTGTCGTTCAATTCGAAATCGGTTGACAACGTGACGCCGTTCAAGTTCGGCCTTGGCGATGTCGAGGGTGTTTTTACCTTGAACGAAAACCCGAACAACATGGGTTCGTCGTCCATCAAGTACAGTGATTTTTCACAAGGCAGGCGAGTCGATATATCGGTCAAGCGACTTGACGATATTGATTTTCCTTCGGCGCACATCAATTTCATCAAGATCGACGTCGAGGGCTTCGAGTCCAATGTGATCAAGGGCGGTCTGAATGTGCTGAAGAAGTCGCAGCCCTTGATCATTTTCGAACAGCACGCGAGCGAGTTTGAAAATGGCTCCACCGAGGCCATCGATCTGTTGAAACAACTCGGGTACTTATTTTGCTGGCAACTGCCTGAATTGCGCCAGAAGGGTAGGTGGTCGCGTCAGATAACAACAATAGTTCATGCGATTATCGGCAAGCCAGTCAATTATATTTTCAAGACCGGCGATACCATTCCCTGCGGAAAATACGGCATGTTGATTGCCGTTCCAGCGCGCTTCCAGGAGCCGCTCGGTCTGGGTGGGGCGCTTCGCGCTCAGCGCTAGCGTGCTGCCGCATCACACCCGCCGGCTCAGCCGGCCCGCTGCGTGATGTCGCGGCAAATGCCCACGAGTCCGATCAGCGTGCCGTGCCGGTCAAAGACCGGAGCCTTCAGGGTTTCGACCCGCACGCGGCGACCGTCGGGGTAGTCCAGCCATTCGTCGTTACGCTGGCTTTGCCGGCTGAGCAGCATCGCCAGGTCCCGCTCACGAAAGGACGTGGCGACGATCTTGGGGAACAGCTCGAAATCGGTCTTGCCGAGCAACGCATCGACCGGCCGGCCGACCAGTTCGCCC
>CAIVGK010000214.1 GCA_903905475.1 uncultured Burkholderiales bacterium
CAGTAGCCGCCACCACCGGAGCGGCCACCGCCGCCACCGCCGTAGCCGCCGCCACCACCACCGGAGCGGCCACCGCCGCCACCACCGTAGCCGCCACCACCACCACCGGAGCGGCCACCGCCACCGCCGCCGCCGTAGCCACCACCACCGGAGCCGCCGAAGCCGCCGCCGCCGGAACGGCCTGCGCCGCCGCCACCACCACCGTAGCCGCCACCACCGCCGCCGCCGAAGCCGCCACGGCTACCGCCGCCGCCGCCGCAGCCGCCTGGGCGCTCCTCACGCGGACGGGCTTCGTTGACGACCAGAGCACGACCGTCCATTTGCTGACCGTTCATGCCGTCGATAGCAGCCAGCGCTTCCGCGTCAGAGCCCATTTCCACGAAGCCGAAGCCCTTGGAACGACCGGTTTCACGATCCATCATGACCTTGGCAGACGACACGGTGCCGAATTGCGCGAAGGTTTGTTGCAGATCCTCGTCACGTACGTTGTACGAGAGGTTACCAACGTAAAGCTTGTTGCCCATTTCGAGCGCCTTTCTTTCCAGAGAACACAGAATAACTGTGTAGCTTCAACCTATCCTGACCCATTCAAGCAAAGGCGCTGCTACCGACAATAGAGCCCGGATTATTGATGAATTATCGGGTCTTGGGCAAAAGCTTCTCCAATAAGCAGGCCATGGAGTGTTGTTTTGCAGGTGTCTCGCATGTCCCGGGTCTGAACGCTTGCGCAACGCCTCAAGGGGGGCGTGCGTTTGTGTATCTTTCTGGCACGGGCTCAGGGAAATCCCGTATTTGTGGGCTCTTGGGACACCCCTAGAGTCCGCCTTCTCGCGGAAGCGCTCTCAGGGCGACTTCCCACGCGGGGTGATGAGGAGACATCATTTGCTGACGGGGGCATACCGCTTCCAGATGCTTTGACCGGGCCGCACCATCGGCTTGAGTAAAAATCGAAAGGCGCTGGTATCCCCAGCGCCTTTTTCTTTTTTGGCTTTCGTGTTTTCCGACGTGCAGCGCTCCAGGCGGTGCCACCCCAGATGCCTGAACTCGCCATCTTGACCCTGGCAGCGCTGTTTGCGGGCATCGTGGATGCCATCAGCGGTGGTGGCGGTCTGGTTTTGGTGCCCGCGCTCTTCGGCGCCTTCCCGGGCGCGGCGCCTGCCACGCTGTTCGGAACCAACAAGGCGGCTTCCCTGTGGGGCACCGGTTGGGCCACGCTGCAGTACGCGCAGCGTGTGCGGCTGCCCTGGAATGCGCTGGGGCCTGCCGCGATTTTTGCGTTGATTGGCAGCGCTGGCGGTGCTTGGGCGGTGACGGTGATCGAGCCGATCTATTTGCGCAAGGCGCTGCCTGTCGTCTTGCTCGCCGTGCTGGCTTACACCTTGATTCACAAGAACCTCGGGCGGGTTCACGCACCGCGCTACCAAGGGCGCCAGCAAGCCGCGGTGGCCAGCGCCGTCGCACTGGTCATCGGCGCCTACGACGGGTTTTTCGGCCCGGGCACCGGAAGTTTTCTCGTGTTTCTGTTCGTGCGACTGCTCGGCTTCGATTTTCTCCACGCCAGTGCCAGTGCCAAGCTTCTCAATACGGCGACCAACGCTGCGGCCGTGGTGCTGTTCGCCTGCAACGGACACGTGTGGTGGCACCTTGCGGCCGCGATGGCGCTGGCCAACGTCGCCGGCAGCCTGATCGGCACCCGGCTCGCGTTGCGCCACGGAGCGCCGTTCGTGCGAGCCGTGTTCGTGGGCGTGGTGTGCTTGCTGATCGTGAAAACCGCCTGGGATGGCTTTTTCAGATCAGGATGAACCGCCGAGACGGCACCGCGATGAATTGGGCCGCTGCAGGCGGCCTGTTCGGTGCAACGCGCACCGGTCACGGAACTACGATCCGATTCACTCTCAGCCTTGCTCGCCCGACTCCCATGCCCGTCGCCCACGAACTTCGCGCGCTCAACATCGACATCCCGGCGCAGCCGGAGTCGCTGGTGAAGCTGTCATCGTTGCTGGCGGCCAGCGAGGTCAATTTGCAGCAAATCGGTGCGCTGGTCGAGTCCGACATGGCGCTGGCCGCCGCGGTTCTGAAGGCGGTCAACTCCTCCTTGTATGGCCTGTCCGGACGCGTGCAGAGCGTTCACCAGGCGATCTCCTACCTGGGCACGCGAGAAGTTGCGGGCATCACGTTCGAGATGGGGCTTCGCGCCGTGTTTGCCAGCGCGCCCGATCTGGCGGCGGTGTGGCAGCGCGCGGCTGTGCGCGGCTTGTTGATGGGGCGCATTGGCGATGCGATTGGCGTTGACCCCTGGGCTGCGCACTCGGCCGGCTTGTTTGAAGAGTGCGGCAAGGCCGTGCTGTTTCGCCATTCGATGGATCGGTACCTGTCGATGATGGGCGAAGCCGAAAACGATGAGGAGCTGGCCTTTCTCGAGCATCAGGAGTTCGGCGTCAGTCACGATGCGCTGGGCGCGGCGATGTGCGAAAGCTGGGGCCTGGCCCCAGCGGCGGTGCACAGCGTGCGCTTTCACATCGTCGTCAACGCCACGCGCGAGTTGCCAGCACAGGTCCCGCGCCGATCCATTTGTGTCTTGTCGGCCGTGGCCCACGCCTTGATGACCGACCCGGGCACGCTTGACGAGGTGGTGGCCGCGGTGGCGCCACAGGCGCAACTCGAGCCTGAACTCGTGCTGCGCGGGGCACGTCACGTGCAGCAGCAAATCGAACGCGCGGTAGAGCGCTCCGACTGAACTGCGCAGGCCTCAGGCCAGCAGCGCTCGCGCCAGCCCGATCAGCGCGCACGCGCCGATCACACGCATCACGCTCACCTCGAAGCGCATGAGCGCCACGGCACTCGCCAGCCCGATCAGTGCACTTGCCCAGGCAAACGCGCCACCCAAACCATCGGGCCACAGCACATGCTGGGCAAAGAACAAGGCCAGATTCACGATCACGCCGACCACGGCGGCGGTGATCGCCACCAGCGGCGCGGTGAAGCGCAGCTGACCGTGCGTGGCCTCGACCAGCGCGCCGCCGGCCAGGACGAACACGAACGACGGCAAGAAGGTGAAGAACGTGGCGACGCAGGCGGCCACCACCCCGGCCAGCAACGTCGCCTCAGGGCCGAACATCGGCTGCGTCCAGCCGCCCACGAAGGCGACGAAGGCCACCACCATGATCAGTGGGCCCGGCGTCGTTTCGCCGAGCGCCAGACCGTCGATCATCTGCGGCGCGCTCAGCCAGCCGTGCTGCATCACCGCCGCTTGCGCGACGTAGGGCAGCACCGCATAGGCGCCACCGAAGGTCAGCAGCGCCGCCTTGGTGAAAAACCAGCCCATCTGCGCGAGCGTGCCCTGCAGCCCGCCCCAGGCCACCAGGCCCGCCATCGCGGTGACCCAAAGCCCGAGCCCCACGGCCAGCTGCCGCAGCAGTCTGGCTCGGTTGAACCGCGCGTGCTCGGGCGTCGGCGTGTCGTCGTCGATCACCGCCCGCGCACGCTGCACGCTGTGGCTGCCGTGGCCGCCACCGGAGCGGAAGTAACCCGGAGCCATCCGAGCGCCCAGAACGCCAATCAGCGCTGCTGATGCAACGATGGCCGGAAATGGCAGCTGAAGAATGTAGATCGCGCAAAAGGCCGCCATCGCAATCGCCCACAGGACCGCGTTCTTCAATGTCCGTTTGCCGATGCGCCACGCCGCGGCCAGCACGATCGCCGTCACAGCCGGTTTGATGCCCCACAGCACGCCGGCCACCGCAGGCGTTTGCCCCAGCGCCATGTAGATCCAGCTCAGCGCGATCAGGATCACCAGCGAGGGCAGCACGAACAACGCCCCCGCCGCGATACCGCCGCGTGTGCCGTGCAACAGCCAACCCAGGTAGGTGGCGAGTTGCTGCGCCTCGGGCCCGGGCAGCAACATGCAGTAGCTGAGCGCGTGCAGGTAGCGCCCCTCGGAAATCCAGCGTCGCCGCTCGACCAGCTCGGTGTGCATCAGTGCGATCTGTCC
>CAIVGK010000215.1 GCA_903905475.1 uncultured Burkholderiales bacterium
ATGGGCATCATGACGGTGCGCGACCCGAAGGATCTGGGCGACCTGAACCGCCGCGCACGCAACAAGATGAGCGTGATCAAGGACGGCCAGGAGGTCACCGAGGTGATCTTGCAAGAGGGCGTGCCGACCTGCGAGCGCATCCATGGCGCCTCGGCCGAACCGGTGGTTTACATGATCGACCGCTACGTGGTGGGCGGCTTCTACCGCGCCAATGCCGAACGCGGCATCGACGAGAACCTGAACTCACCCGGCTCGAACTTCGTGCCGCTGCGGTTCGCCGACTCGAATCCGCTGCCACGACCGGGGGTGGCCCCCGGGCAAAGTCCGCCCAACCGCTTCTACATGTACGGCGTGATTGCGCGGCTCGCGATGGTCGCTGCCAGCTACGAACTCGAGGCCACCGATCCTGAGGCGCGTGCCGACGAATAACCCCTGTCCGGGGCGCACAATCCCGGCTCGGTGTTTCCACGCCGAGTCGGTTTGAATCCCGCAGTTCCCTTGACTTCCCCCCGCACCACCTCCAGCTTGGCCGCCCTGACACTGGGCGCCATTGGCGTCGTCTATGGCGACATCGGCACCAGCCCGCTGTATGCGCTCAAGGAGGTGTTCGCCCACGGCCACGTGCCGCTGACGCCCGACAACATCTATGGCGTGTTGTCCCTGGTGTTCTGGACGCTCACGGTGGTGGTGTCACTGAAGTACGTGATGCTCATCTTGCGCGCCGACAACAACGGCGAAGGCGGCCTGATCGCGATGCTCGCGCTGGCCTCGCAGGCGGTGAAGGATCGCCCCGTGCTGCGCAAGCGGCTGCTGCTGGTGGGCATCTTTGGCACGGCGATCTTCTTTGGCGATGGCGTCATCACGCCGGCGATCTCGGTGCTGTCGGCGGTCGAGGGCCTCGAGGTGGCCGCCCCCTCGCTGCACCGCTTCGTGCTGCCGATCACCTTGCTGGTGCTGACGGGGCTTTTCTTCGTGCAGCGCTTTGGCACCGGCAGTGTGGGTCGCTTCTTCGGGCCGATCACGGTGCTGTGGTTCGGCGTGCTGGCGGTCCTGGGGCTGGTGCACGTGGTGGAGTATCCGCAGGTCATGTGGGCGCTCAGCCCGCACCATGCCGTGCGCTTTTTCTGGACGCAGCCGGGTATCGCGTTCATTGCGCTGGGCTCGGTGGTGCTTTGCGTCACCGGTGCCGAGGCGCTGTATGCCGACATGGGGCACTTCGGCAAGCGGCCCATACGCTTCGCCTGGTTCGGGCTGGTGATGCCCGCGCTGGTCATCAACTATTTCGGCCAGGGGGCCATGCTGCTCGAGCACCCTGAAAACATCGGCAACCCGTTTTTCGAAATGGCACCGGTGTGGGCGCTGTACCCGTTGATCGGTCTGGCGACCTGCGCCACGGTGATTGCTTCGCAGGCGCTGATCACCGCAGCGTTTTCGGTCACCAAGCAGGCGATCCAGCTGGGCTACCTGCCGCGATTGCGCATCGCTCACACCTCGGTCAGGGAAACCGGCCAGGTGTACGTGCCCTTCGTGAACTGGAGCCTGTATGGCTGCATCGTGCTGGCGGTCATGCTGTTCGGCTCGAGCAGCAAGCTCGCCAGCGCGTACGGGATTGCGGTGACCATCGACATGCTGATCACCACCATCATGACGTTCTTCGTGGTGCGCTACGCCTGGAAGTACCCATGGGGGCTGAGCCTGGCCGCCACCGGCTTTTTCTTCATCGTTGATGCGGTTTACTTCGCCTCGAATGCCGTCAAGCTGCTCGACGGTGGCTGGTTCCCGGTGGTGCTGGGCGCGCTGATGTTCACGCTGATGATGACCTGGAAGCAGGGCCGTCGGCTGATGCGCGACCGCATGCGCGACGACTCGATCGACCTCAAGAGCTTCCTCGAGGCGGTGTTCGTGAGCCCGCCCACGCGGGTGGCCGGCACGGCGGTGTTTCTGGTGAGCGAGCAGGGCTTCACGCCCAATGCGCTGCTGCACAACCTCAAGCACAACAAGGTGCTGCACGAGACCAATCTGTTCGTCACCGTGAAGCACCACGAGGTGCCGTGGCTGGCCTTCGACAAGCGCTGCGAGATGGCGCCGCTGGGGCGGGACTGCTGGCAGGTCACGCTGAACTTCGGCTTCAAGAACGACCCCGACGTGCCCGAGGCGCTCGAGTTGCTCAAGGGCCGTGGCGTGAAGCTCGAGCCGATGGACACCAGCTACTTCCTCTCGCGCGACATCGTGATCCCCACGCTGGGCCATGGCATGGCGATGTGGCGCGAGAAGCTGTTTGCCAGCATGCACCGCAACGCGGCAGCGGCGGCCGACTTCCTGAACCTGCCGACCAACCGCGTGGTCGAGCTGGGTTCCAAGGTCGAGATCTGAGCCGCCCGCAGCCGCCGGCCGGGCCCTC
Source organism: uncultured Burkholderiales bacterium (assembly GCA_903905475.1). Taxonomy (GTDB): domain Bacteria; phylum Pseudomonadota; class Gammaproteobacteria; order Burkholderiales; family Burkholderiaceae_C; genus PBB1. The sequence goes on from CAIVGK010000215.1 coordinate 2,402, forward strand.
GCGAGCAAACCTTCACCGGAGCCCCACCCCATGAGACTGCTGTTCGTTGCCGACGCGCTTGAGGGGTTCAACGCCGCCAAGGACACCACGTTCGCGATGATGCGTGAGGCGGCGGCGCGCGGCCATGAACTGCTCGCCTGCCAGCCGCGCGACCTGATGTGGCAGCGCGGCGGTCGTGTCACCGGCTACGTGCGCGAGATCACGCTGACGCCGGGCGGTGCCAGCTGGTTCGCCGCTCGCCAGCAAGCGCCCGATGAAATCCCGGTGGCGCTGGCCGATGTCGATGCGGTGCTGATGCGCAAGGACCCGCCGTTCGACAGCGAGTACTTCTACGCCACCCACCTGCTCGAGCAGGCCGAGCGCGAGGGCGCACGCGTGTTCAATCGCCCGCGTGCGCTGCGCGACCATCCGGAAAAGCTGGCGATCCTCGAGTTCCCGCAGTTCATCGGCCCGACGCTGGTCACGCGCGATGCGGCCGACATCCGGCGCTTTCACGCCGAGCACCAAGACATCATCTTGAAGCCGCTCGACGGCATGGGCGGCATGGGGATCTTCCGCGTCGGCCCCGACGGGCTGAACCTGGGCAGCATCGCCGAAACCCTCAACCAGCATGGCGAGCGCACGGTGATGGTGCAGCGCTATCTGAGCGAAATCGTGCTGGGCGACAAGCGCATCGTGCTGATCGACGGTCGCCCGGTGCCGTTCGCGCTGGCGCGCATTCCGCAGGGCTCCGAGATCCGCGGCAACCTGGCCGTGGGCGGCAAGGGCGTGGCCCAGCCGCTGAGCCCGCGCGACCGCGAGATCGCCGAGCAGATCGGCCCGGTGCTCGCCGCGCGCGGTTTGCTGCTGGTGGGGCTGGATGTGATCGGCGACTGTGTGACCGAGATCAACGTCACCAGCCCGACGGGCTTTCAGGAAATCACCCAGCAGACTGGCTTCGATGTGGCCGCGATGTTCATGGACGCGCTGGAAGCGCAGCTGCACCCTCGTTGAGCGCCTCGGTGTCGCGCAGCGTCGCCAGCTGCCGCGCGGTCTCGAACCGTCGCGCCTGACCCGTCACCGGGTCGGTGAATGCCAGCGTGGTGGCCAGCAACTGCAACGGGCGGGCGTGGTCGTCGGTGTCGGCCGGCAACAGCGTCGGGTACATGCGGTCGCCCGCGATCGGCAGCCCCAGCGCCGCGCAGTGCACGCGCAACTGGTGCGTGCGGCCGGTCACCGGCGTGAGCCGGTAGCGACCCAGGCTGCCGAGCGTCTCGAGCACCTCGAAATGCGTCTCGGCGTTGGGCTCGCCGGGGGCCTCGCACATGCGCAGGAAGTGCGCATCTTCGACCAGCCGGCTGCGGCGGGTCAACGGGAAAGCCAGCTCCGGCCGCCACGGCGCGACGGCTTCGTAGTGCTTGCGCACCGTCTTGTGGGCGAACAGCGCCTGGTACGCGCCACGCGTGGCGGGCTGCACCGAGAACACCACCACGCCGGCGGTCTCGCGGTCCAGCCGGTGCAAGGGCGTCAGCGTGTCGATGGCCAGGCGGCGCTTGAGCCGCACCAGCAGCGTTTCGTGCAGATGGCGCCCGCCCGGTGTGACGCTCAGGAAGTGCGGCTTGTCGACGGCGACCAGCAACTCGTCTTGAAACAGCAGCACCTCGTCGAAGGGCACTTTCTGCTCATCGTCAATGGCGCGGTAGTAGTACAGCCGCCCGCCGGCGCGATAAGGCTGACCCGGGGCGACGGCTGCGCCGTGCTCGTCGAGCAGTTCGCCTTGCTGCATGCGGGATCGCCAGATGTCGGCCGGGATCGCCGCAAAGCGCTCGGCCAGGAACTCGTCGATCGAACCCCACGGCCCGGGCGGCAAGGCCACGCAACTCGGGCCGACGCCGTCCTTGGTCGGCAGTGGCGCGCTGAGCGGCTTTCCCGGGGGGGTTTCGCGGGGCGGCCGCGCGGTGTTCACGGCGGCGGGGTGGCGCTCACGCGCTCAGCGGGATCGGCCGCATCGGCTTCGGCCGGGCTGTCGAGCCGCAGCGCGCGCTGCAGCCGCCAGGCCTCGTGCGGATCACCGGCATAGACCTGCTCGGCGGTGGTGGCGGTTTCGTGCAGCCGGGTGTCGAGCGCGATGCGGTTGTCAAAGACGAAGCATTCGCCGTCCCAGTCGCGCTCGGCATCGGGCATGCGGGCGAAGTAGTTGAGGATGCCGCCTTCGAGTTGCAGCACGGCCACGCCGCGCTCGTGCAGCCAGGCGCTGGTTTTCTCGCAGCGGATGCCGCCGGTGCAGTACATCGCCACTTGCTTGCCTTCGGCTCGCCACAGCGGCAGCTGCGCTTCGATGTAGGCCGGAAAGTCGCGGAAGTTGCGCACCAGCGGATCGACCGCGTTGCGAAAGCGCCCGAGTCGCACCTCGAAGTGGTTGCGGTTGTCGATCACCACCACGTTCGGGTCGTCGAGCAGTTCGCGCCAGCGCTCGGGCGTCACTTGCAGCCCGACGTGCCCCACGGCGTTGACCTCGGCGCTGCCGGCGGGCAACCCGAGGGGCAGGATTTCCGGCCGGCTGTGCACCTTCATGCGCTGAAACGGCGGCGTCGCGCAGGGGCTGCGCTTGAACTCGATGCCGGTGAAACATCCCGCCAGGCGAGGGTCGCTGGCCAGCGCCGCGCGAAACGCATCGAGCGCGTCGGCGCTGCCCGCGACCGTGCCGTTGAGGCCTTCGCGGGCGACCAGCAAGCTGCCGGTGAGCGATGCGGTCAGCTCGCGCAGGGTGCTGGCGGTGCCGTCGACATCGGCCACGTGCGCAAATTTGTAGAAGGAGTCGTGAAAGATCGCGGGGGTGCTCATGCACGCATTTTCGGCGCTCAAGCCCCTGTGGCGCGTTTGCCCTATCAGGGCCAACCCTCACAATCGACGGATGGCTGTCTTCTCCCTCTCCAATGCCCACCTGGCCTTCGGCCACGTGGCCCTGCTCGATAACGCGGCGTTCTCGCTGGATGTCGGTGAACGACTCGGCCTGATCGGCCGCAACGGCGCGGGCAAGTCGTCGATGCTCAAGATCATTGCCGGACTCGAAAAACTCGACGAGGGGCTGCTGCAAATGACGCAGGGCGTGCGCATCTGCTACGTGCCGCAGGAGCCGGCGTTCGAGCCCGGCCACAGCGTGTTCGATGCCGTCAGCGAGGGCGTGGCCGAGGCGCGCGCGGTGCGCCAGGCCTACGAGGAGCACGCCGATGGCGTCGACCTCGATGCGTTGCAAACCCGCATTGAAGCGCTCGACGCCTGGAACTGGGAACAGCGCGTGGACACCACGATTGCGCAGCTGCATCTGGATGGCTCGCGCGAGATCAGCCAGCTCTCGGGCGGCATGAAAAAGCGCGTCGCGCTGGCGCAAGCGCTGGTGGCGGTGCCTGACGTGCTGCTGCTCGACGAGCCGACCAACCACCTGGATCTCGACTCGATCGCCTGGCTCGAAGAGCTGCTGCGCGGCTTCAAGGGCAGCGTGATGCTGATCACCCACGACCGCGCGTTCCTCGACGGCGTGGCCACGCGCATCATCGAACTCGACCGCGGGATCATCCGCAGCTACCCCGGCAACTTCAGCGCCTACGAGCGCATGAAGGAAGAACAGCTGGCCTCCGATGCGCTGGCCAATGCGCGCGCCGACAAGTTGCTCGCGCAAGAAGAGGTCTGGATCCGCAAGGGCGTCGAGGCCCGTCGCACCCGCAGCGTGGCGCGCATCCAGCGGCTCGATGTGTTGCGCGGACAGCGTCAGGCGCGGCGTGATTCGCTGGGTCAGGTGCGCCTCGAGATCGACGCGGGCGCGCCCAGCGGCAAGATCGTCGGCGAGTTGCGCGATGTGTCGCTGAACTTTGGCGAGAAGATCATCGTGCGCGACTTCAGTGCCACCATCCTGCGTGGCGACAAGGTCGGGCTG
>CAIVGK010000216.1 GCA_903905475.1 uncultured Burkholderiales bacterium
GGCGCCCCGCGCCATCAGCATCACCCGCTCGCCGGGCATGAAGCCGATTTCCTCGAGCCAGCGAACCCACTCGGACGACGCCGATGGCGATTCGAGGCGCTCCACGACGTGGGCACGACCCAGGGGAATCTGATCAAGTGACAGGGACAAACTGGGTGTCATGCAAGGGTCCGCCGGGTGCGCCAAGCACCCTGGATGGGCGCCAACGCAAACGATAGTTATTCTCATTTTAGGTGCCAACGGGACGCCTGGACACCCGGAAGAACCCCCGCAGCATAAAGGGTCACTGCCACAATGCGCCGATGCCGACCGCACAGCCCACCGTCACCCTCATCGCCGCCGTGGCCAGCAACGGCGCCATCGGCCGCGACAACGCCCTGCTGGTGCACCTGCCTGGCGACTTGCCGCGCTTCAAGCAGATCACGCTCGGCCGTCCGGTCGTGATGGGTCGCAAGACCTGGGACTCGATCGGCCGGCCGCTGCCAGGCCGGCGCAACATCGTCATCACGCGCAACGCCGACTGGGCGGCCGCAGGCGCCGAGCGCGCCGGCAGCCTGGAGGCGGCGCTCGGCTTGGCGGGCGATGCCGAGCGGGTGTGCGTGATCGGTGGCGCCGAGATCTACGCGCTGGCCCTGCCGCGCGCGGATGAGCTGCAACTCACCGAGATCGATGCCGATTTCGACGGCGATGCGTTCTTCCCCGCCTGGCCGCGCGAGGCCTTCGACTGCGTGGCGACCGAGCCCCATGAAACACCGCAAGGCCTGCGCTACCGCTACGTCACCTACCGCCGCCGGTCCGGCGGCTGACCTTCCCGCCCGGGTCGCGCGCCCACCCCCATGCCCCAAGCCACGATGCGCCACCTGGTCGGGCGCACCCGCACCCGGCACGCCAACCGGCAGCTCGGCGTGCTGCTGGCCTTCGTGGCGGGGGCGGTCAACGCGGGCGGGTTCCTGGCAATCCGCCGCTACACCTCGCACATGACGGGCGTGCTGTCGGGCATTGCCGACGACCTCGCGCTCGGCCATGTCGGGCTGGCGCTGGCCGGGCTGCTGCTGGTGGGCGTGTTCACCAGCGGGGCGATGACCACGACGCTGCTGGTCCACTGGGCGCGCCACCGCCAGCTCAACAGCGAATACGCGCTGAGCTTGCTGCTCGAAGCCGTGCTGCTGCTGGTGTTCGGCCTGCTGGGCACCTATTTGGCGCGGCACACCACGCTGCTGGTGCCCGCCACGGTCGCGCTGCTGTGTTTCATCATGGGACTGCAAAACGCCGTGGTCACCAAGATCTCGCAAGCCGAGATCCGCACCACCCACATGACCGGCGTGATCACCGACCTCGGGATCGAACTGGGCAAGCTCATCTACTGGAACCGCTCGTCGGACCCGGCCAGCGACACCTACGTGCGCGCCAACCGCGACAAGCTCCAAGTGCTCGGCTCGATCCTCGGCGGCTTCACGGCGGGCGGCCTGGTCGGGGCACTCGCGTTCCAGCACCTGAGCTACGCGGCCACCATCCCGATCGCGCTGCTGCTGGCCGGTCTGGCGCTGGTGCCGGTGCTCGACGACTTGCGCGCGATCGTTCGCGCACGGCCGAGCTGAACGAATCGCGGCAGCTTTCGCGGTCGCTTATGCGTTGAGCATCCAAGCTCAGGCGCAAACGGTCCTTGCCCGCTGGGCTGGCGATCCCGAAAATCCGCGCTTCGGCGTTCCCCGACATCATCTGGCGCCCTCGCGGCGACGACCCATGAATTTCCAGCAATTGCGTGCGGTGCGCGAAACGACCCGCTCCGGGTTCAACCTCACCGAGGTCGCCGGCGTGCTGCACACCTCGCAGCCGGGCATCAGCCGGCAAATCCGCGAGCTCGAGGACGAACTCGGCGTCGACATCTTCGTGCGGGCCGGCAAGCGGCTCACCGGCCTCACGCCGCCGGGCGAAGCGGTGCTGCCGATCGTCGAGCGGCTGCTGCTGGAGTCCGACAACCTCAAGCGCGTGGGCGAGGACTTCACCGCGCAAGACCTCGGCCGGCTGTCGATTGCCGCCACCCACTCGCAAGCGCGCTATGCGCTGCCGATGGTGGTGCGCGACTTCCGGCGCGTCTACCCGAAGGTCACGCTGATGCTGCACCAGGGCTCGCCCAAGCAGGTCGCCGAGATGCTGCTGTCGGGTGAGGCCGACATCGGTGTGGCCACCGAGGCGCTGGCGCAGTACGACTCGCTGGTCGCGCTGCCGTGCTACCGCTGGACGCACAGCATCGTGGTGCCGCCCGACCACGAGCTGCTGCAAGTCGACGGGCCCATCTCGCTCGAGCAGCTGGCCCGCTACCCGATCGTCACCTACGAGACCGGCTACACCGGCCGCGCGCACATCGACGATGCGTTCGCCCAGGCCGGGTTGCAGCCCGACATCGTGCTCAGCGCCATGGACGCCGACGTGATCAAGACCTACGTCGAACTCGGCATGGGCGTGGGCATCGTGGCGTCCATCGCCTTCGATGCCGAGCGCGATCGCACCTTGCGTGCGCTCGACGCGCGGCACCTGTTCGAAGTCAACCTGACCCGGTTGGCGATCCGCCGCGGCACCTGGCTGCGCGGCTACGTCTACGCCTTCATCGAGGCGTTCGCGCCCACGCTGAAGCGGCCGGTGGTCGAGCGTGCGCTGGCCGGCCTGGCCGAAGCCGACTGAGCCCCGGAGCCGGCGCTCACGAAGCGCCGGCCACCCCCCTCAGATCATCGCGGCGGGATCCGAGGGCTCCTGCGCGAAGCGGGTGATGCGGCGCGGCAGCAGGTGCACCGTGGCTCCCGGCTCGAGCGCCATCGACTCGCGCAGCCGCTTGAACTCGGCGCGCGGCAGTTCCACATCGATGTCGCCGGCATCGTCGACGCGCTTGAACTCGAGCCGCGTGTTGGGCCCCACGGTGAGTGCTTGCGACAGCGTGACCGCCACCGCACCGTCTTGCGCGCTGGCCACGATCTGCAGCTCGTGCGGCCGCACGTAGCTCACATCACCCGCGCCGGCCACCGCACCCTGCGCGTGGTCAAGACGGCCGTGGAACAGGTTCACGTCGCCCAGGAACTTCAGCACGAACGGCGTGGCCGGGTGGTCGTAGACCTCGTCGGGTGAACCCACCTGCTCGATGCGGCCCTCGTTCATCACGACGATGCGGTCGGCGACTTCCATCGCTTCTTCCTGATCGTGGGTGACGAACACGCTGGTCACATGCACCTCGTCGTGCAAGCGGCGCAGCCAGCGGCGCAGTTCCTTGCGCACCTTGGCATCGAGCGCACCGAACGGCTCGTCGAGCAGCAGCACCTTGGGCTCGACCGCCAGCGCGCGCGCCAGCGCAATGCGCTGACGCTGGCCACCCGACAACTGGTGCGGGTAGCGGTCGCCGAGCCAATCGAGCTGCACCAGCTTGAGCAAGTCGGTGACCTTGGAACGGATCTGCGACTCGCTCGGCCGCGTGGCCGCCGGCCGCACGCGCAGCCCGAACGCCACGTTCTCGAAGATCGTCATGTGAGCGAACAACGCGTAGTGCTGGAACACGAAGCCGACCTGACGGTCGCGCACGTCGGTGCCGGTGGTGTCCTTGCCGTGGAAGTGCACGGTGCCTGAATCGGGCACTTCCAGCCCCGCGATGATGCGCAGCAAAGAGGTCTTGCCCGACCCCGATGGCCCGAGCAGCGCGACCAGCTCGCCCGACGGGATGTCGAGGTTCAGGTGGTCGCACACCACGGTCTGGCCGAAGCGTTTGTTGAGGTTGCGGATTTCGATGCTCATGGCGTGACCTTCCTCATTCGCTTTGACTGGTGGCGCGCTTTTGCGCCTTCACCCGCTGCTCGACGATGTACTTGAGCAGCAGCGTCACCAGCGCCAGCAGCGCCAGCAGCGAAGCCACCGCAAACGCCGCGGCGAACTGGTATTCGTTGTAGAGAATTTCGATGTGCAGCGGCAGCGTGTTGGTCTGGCCGCGGATGTGCCCCGACACCACGCTGACTGCGCCGAACTCGCCCATCGCCCGGGCGTTGCACAGGATCACGCCGTACAGCAGCGCCCACTTGATGTTGGGCATGGTCACGCGCCAGAAGATCTGCCAGCCGCTCGCACCCAGCATGCACGCGGCTTCCTCCTGCTCGACGCCTTGCGCTTGCATCAGCGGGATCAGCTCGCGCGCCACGAACGGGAACGTGACGAACACCGTGGCCAGCACGATGCCCGGCACCGCGAAGATCACCCTCAGGTCGTGGTCACGCAGCCACTCGCCGAACCAGCCCTGCAACCCGAAGATGAGCACGTAGATCAACCCGGCGATCACGGGGCTGACCGAAAACGGCAGGTCGATCAGCGTGAGCAGCACGTTCTTGCCGCGGAACTCGAACTTGGCGATGCACCACGCCGCCGCCACGCCGAACGCCAGGTTCATCGGCACGCTGATCGCCGCGGCCGTGAGCGTGAGCCAGATCGCCGAGCGGGCGTCGGGTTCGGTGATCGCCGCCAGATAGACATCGATGCCCTTCTTGAAGGCCTCGACGAACACGATGGACAGCGGCACGAACAGGAAGAACGTCAGAAACAACAGCGCCATGCCGATCAACGAGCGACGCACCCACTGGGGCTCGCTGGTGGCCGCGGCGAGGATCGGCGGGTTGCTGTAAGCGGGGGGGGTGCTCATGGTGTCAACGCCCCTGCCGCGCGCGCGTCCAGGCCTGCAGGCCGTTGATGGCGAGCAGCAAGATGAAGGCCGCCACCAGCATCACCACCGCGATGGCGGTGGCGCCCTGGTAGTCGTATTGCTCGAGCTTGGTGATGATCAAAAGCGGCGTGATCTCGCTGACCATGGGCATGTTGCCGGCGATGAAGATCACCGAGCCGTATTCGCCCAGCGCGCGGGCAAAGGCCAGCGCAAAGCCGGTGATCAGCGCTGGCGTGAGCACCGGAAAGATCACCTTCGTGAAGGTCTGCCAGCGGTTGGCGCCGAGCGTGGCCGCGGCTTCCTCGACTTCCTGGTTGAGGTCTTCGAGCACCGGCTGCAAGGTGCGCACGACAAACGGCAATCCGATGAAGGTCAGCGCCACGAACACACCGATCGGCGTGTAGCTCACCTTGAACGGCAGCGCCTGGCCGATCCAGCCGTTTTGCGAATACAGCGCCGTCAGCGCAATGCCCGCCACCGCGGTGGGCAGCGCGAACGGCAGATCGACCAGCGCGTCGACCAAGCGCTTGAACGGGAACTCGTAACGCACCAGCACCCACGCCACGATCAGCCCGAAAAACGCGTTGAGCAGCGCAGCGAGCGCCGACGCGCCGAAGGTCAGGCGGTACGAGGCCATCACGCGCGGCGACGACACCGCGTCGATGAAGGCCGGCCAGGTCATGGTGGCGGTTTTCAGAAACGCCGCGCTCAGCGGAATCAGCACGATGAAGCCGAGGTACAGCAGCGTGAAGCCGAGCGCCAGGTCGAAGCCCGGCAGCACGCTGTGCCGCTTGAGCAGGGTGCGGGA
>CAIVGK010000217.1 GCA_903905475.1 uncultured Burkholderiales bacterium
CGGGGGCGGGGGCGGGGGCGGGGGCGGGGGCGGGCTGCGCAGCGGCAGCCGGTGGCTGTGCGGGCGCGGCGGGCGCCGCCGCCTCGGCCGCATCGGCCGTTTCCAGCCACAGCAGCAGCGAGCCCTCGGCCACCTTGTCGCCGAGCTTGACCTTCATCTCCTTGATCACGCCGGCATGCGACGACGGGATCTCCATCGACGCCTTGTCGCTTTCCACCGTGATCAGGCTTTGCTCGACCTTGATGGTGTCGCCCACTTGAACCAGCAACTCGATGACATCGACCGACTTGACGTCGCCGATGTCAGGAACCTTCACTTCAACCCGTGCCATGTCTGCTCTCCAGTGCCTGCTTATGCGTACAGCGGGTTGATCTTGTCGACAGCGATGTCGTACTTGCGCAGCGCCTCGGCCACGCGCTCGACGGGCAATCGGCCCTCATCGGCCAGCGATTTGAGCGCGGCCACGACGATGTAGTGGCGGTTGACCTCGAAGTGCGTGCGCAGCTTGCTGCGGAAATCGCTGCGCCCGAAGCCATCGGTGCCCAGCACCCGGTAGCCACGTCCCTTCGGGATGAAGCCGCGGATCTGTTCGGCGTAGTTCTTCATGTAGTCGGTCGAGGCGACCACCGGCCCGGCGTGTGGCGCGAGCTGCTGCGTCACGAAAGGCACACGGGGCTCATCGGTGGGGTGCAGCAGGTTCCAGCGATCGGCGTCCTGACCGTCGCGGGTCAGCTCGTTGAAGCTTGGGCAGCTCCACACGCGGGCCGCCACGCCCCAGTCGGCTTGCAGCAGTTCGCGGGCGAACTGCGACTCGCGCAAGATGGTGCCGCTGCCCAGCAAGTTGACGCACGGTGCGCTGTCAGCCATCGCGGCGGGCGTGTCCTCGAGCAGGTACATGCCCTTGATGATCTGGTCTTCGGTGCCCGGCTTCATGCCCGGCATCGGGTAGTTTTCGTTGAGCAGCGTCAGGTAGAAATAGACGTTGTCCTGCTTTTCGATCATGCGTTTCAAGCCGTGGTGCAGGATCACGCCGACCTCATGCGCGAAGGTCGGGTCGTAGCTGATGCAGTTGGGGATGGTGCCCGCCAGGATGTGGCTGTGGCCGTCTTCGTGCTGCAGGCCCTCGCCGTTGAGCGTGGTGCGCCCCGACGTGCCGCCCAGCAAGAAGCCGCGCGCTTGCATGTCGCCGGCCGCCCAGGCCAGATCGCCCACGCGCTGAAAACCGAACATCGAGTAGTACACGAAGAACGGCACCATGATGCGGTTGTTGGTCGAGTACGAGGTGGCCGCAGCGATCCAGCTCGCCATGCCGCCGGGCTCGTTGATGCCTTCTTGCAGGATCTGGCCGGCCTTGTCCTCGCGGTAGTACATGACCTGGTCCTTGTCGACCGGGGTGTACTTCTGGCCTTCGGGGTTGTAAATGCCGATCTGGCGAAACAACCCTTCCATGCCGAACGTGCGCGCCTCGTCCACCAAGATGGGCACCACGCGGGGCCCGAGCGCCTGATCGCGCAGCAAGATGCCCAGAAAACGCACAAAGGCTTGCGTGGTGCTGATCTCGCGGCCTTCGGCGGTGGCTTCGAACACCGGCGCGAAGGTCTCGATCGCCGGCACGGTGAACTGTTCATCGGCCTTCACGCGGCGCTTGGGCAAGTAGCCGCCCAGTGCGGCGCGCCGCTCGTGCAGGTACTTCATCTCCGGCGTGTCATCGGCAGGCCGGTAGAACGGGATGTTGGGCAGCTCGCTGTCGGGAATCGGGAGGTTGAACCGATCGCGGAAGAACTTCAGGTCGTCGTCGCTCAGCTTCTTGGCCTGGTGCGCGGTGTTCTTGCCTTCGGCGGCAGCACCCATGCCCCAGCCCTTGACGGTCTTGACCAGCAGCACCGTGGGCTGACCCTGGGTGCGACTGGCCTTGTGGAAAGCGGCGTACACCTTCTGGGCGTCGTGCCCGCCGCGACGCAATCCCCAGATGTCGCGGTCGCTCATCTTGGACACCAGCTCCATCGTGCGCGGATCGCGGCCGAAGAAGTTCTTGCGCACGAAGGCGCCGTCGTTGGCCTTGAAGGCCTGGTAGTCACCGTCCAGCGTGTCGAGCATGATCTTGCGCAGCGCGCCGTCCTTGTCGCGCGCGAGCAGCGGATCCCAGTTGCTGCCCCAGATCAGCTTGATGACGTTCCAGCCCGAGCCGCGGAACTCGCCTTCGAGCTCCTGGATGATCTTGCCGTTGCCGCGCACCGGCCCGTCCAGCCGCTGCAAGTTGCAGTTGACGACGAACACCAGGTTGTCGAGCTTCTCGCGCGCGGCCAGCCCGATCGCACCCAGGCTTTCGGGCTCGTCCATCTCGCCGTCACCGCAAAACACCCACACCTTGCGGTTGGCCGTGTCGGCGATGCCGCGGGCATGCAGGTACTTGAGAAAGCGCGCCTGGTAGATCGCCATCAGCGGCCCGAGGCCCATCGACACCGTGGGGAACTGCCAGAACTCGGGCATCAGCTTGGGATGCGGGTAGCTGCTCAGGCCGAGGCCGGCGCCTTCCTGACGGAAGTTGAGCAGCTGCGATTCGGTCAGCCGACCCTCGAGGAAGGCGCGGGCGTAAACGCCCGGCGCACTGTGGCCCTGGATGTACAGCAGGTCACCACCGTGGCCTTCGCGCTCGGCCTGCCAGAAGTGGTTGAAGCCGGTCGAGAACATGTGCGCCAGCGAAGCGAAGCTGCTGATGTGCCCGCCGAGATCGCCGCCATCGGCCGGGTGCAACCGGTTGGCCTTGACCACCATCGCCATCGCGTTCCAGCGCATGCATGCACGCAGCCGACCTTCGAGCTCGAGGTTGCCGGGGTTGCGCTCCTCCTCGTCCGGCTCGATGGTGTTGACGTAGCCGGTGTTGGCCGAAAACGGCATGTCGATGCTGTTTTGCCGCGCGTGCTCGAGCAGTTGCTCCAGCAAATCGTGCGCACGCTGCGGACCCTCGGCCTCGATGACCGCCGACAGCGCGTCAAGCCACTCACGAGTTTCCTGGGCGTCAAGGTCGGAAGCGGGGGCGCCGGAAAGCGGCTCGGACTGGCTGGACATGGGGACTCCCGATGGCTGATCGAATCAAAGCGCAAAGTTTCTCACACCTCCAAATCATTCCATATCGCGACCAACCTTTTCATATTAAGAAATTCACAACCCATTTCTTCCAGCGTTCAACTCGATAACCCGGGTTCGATAATCCGTCGATGGAACATGCGCCCCACGACCCCAAGCCACCGGCGCCTGCGCGGCGACTTCTCAGGCGATGGCTGGACCATTGGTGGCTGAGGCGGTCGACCGACCGTCAGGACCGCTTCGCCACACTCGCTCCGTTGTTTTCGGTGCTGCTGTTTCTGGCGGCGATCGGCTCGGCTTCCTGGTATTTGAGAACCGAAGAGTCCCAGCGCGAGTCCGAGGCCCTGCGCCGCGACACCGAAATCGCGCAACAGCAGATCCGGCTGCGCTTCATCGAGAACGAGGAGCGCCTCGCGCGCGTCGCTCAGGATGTGGTCTTGCGCCCCACCCCGCGCGAGGCCTTCACCCGACAGGCCACCGAACTGATCCACCAGCGACCCGAAATCACCCGGGTGTCGTGGCTGGCATCCGATGGCAGCACGATCGCGACCCTCTCGGCCCATGCGCTTCAGGACGGCGACGAACCCGCCGACGCAGCGCTCCCCCAAGACAGTGCCGCCGTGCAAAAAGATGCCTTCAGCAGCGCGCGCAACACACTGGTGCCGGCCTACTCGAAAGCGTTCGCCGATGGCGGCGGCACCGATGTGTTCCAGGTTCATGTGCCACTGCTTTTGCGCAAGGCATTTCTGGGCATGCTGGTGGCCGAGTACTCGACCGACAGCCTGATCCGATACGTGGTGACACCCGACATCAGCAACCGCCGCGCCATCAGCTTGATGGATGCCACGGGAAACACCTTGGCCAGTACCGTCGTGCAAACGCCGGGTCAGAAAAAGCCGACGGCGTTCGCGGTGTACGAAGTGCCGGCGCTGCCCTCGGGCAACTGGCTCATCCTGCGCGGCGAAGCGCAGCGCACCTCGGTCGGGCTGATCGGCAACACGCTGTTCTGGATCGTCGTGGCGCTGAGCGCGCTCACGGGGTGGATGCTGTTCGGGACCTGGCGTCATGTGCGCCGACAGTCGCAGATGCAAAGCGCGCTGGTGTCTGAAACAAACTTCAGGCGGGCGATGGAGAACTCCATGCTCACCGGCATGCGCGCCATGGACATGGCCGGGCGGATCACTTACGTGAACCCGGCGTTCTGCCTGATGATCGGTTTCAGCGAAGCCGAACTGCTCGGCCTGCTGCCGCCGTTCCCCTACTGGCTGCGCGACCGCATCGAAGAAAGCCATCGACTGCTGCAGCAAGAACTTCAGGGCCTGAGCCCCGCGGGCGGCATCGAGGTCAAGGTGAGACACAAGGGCGGCGAGATCTTTGATGCCCGCATGTACGTGTCGCCGCTGGTCGACCCCAAGGGCGTGCAGACCGGCTGGATGACCTCGATGACCAACATCACCGAAGCCAAGCGCATCCGCGATCAGCTGTCGGCGTCTCACGAGCGCTTCACCACCGTGCTGGAAGGCCTGGACGCCTCGGTGTCGGTGCTGTCGGTGCAGCAAGGCGAGCTGCTGTTTGCCAACCGGTCGTACCGGCTGTGGTTCGGAGCCGATGCGCTGGGTCATGCGCTGCTCGCCGGCGACGACATCGCCGCCATGCCGGCCGCGGGCGACGAAGACTCGGTCGAAGACCTCGGCGGGCTGCCCACGCAGGAACTCACCGAAACCGGCTCCGAGCCTCACGAGGTGCTCGTCGAGCCGCTGAACAAATGGTTCGACGTGCGCGCGCGCTACTTGCAGTGGACCGACGGGCGTCTTGCGCAAATGCTGATCGCCACCGATGTGACCGCCCGTCGCAACGCCGAGGCCCTCGCCGCCCACCAGGCCGAGAAGGCCCAGGTCACCAGCCGGCTGGTGACGATGGGCGAAATGGCGTCGTCGGTGGCTCACGAGCTGAACCAGCCGCTGACCGCCATCACGAACTACTGCAACGGCATGGTCTCTCGGGTCAAGGGCGAGTCGATCGAAAAGGGCGACCTCATCGCCGCGCTCGAAAAGACCTCCCGACAGGCGCAACGCGCGGGACAGATCATTCACCGCATCCGCGCCTTCGTGAAGCGCAGCGAACCGCAGCGCCAGCCCGCGCAGGCCCGAACGCTGGTCGAGGAAACCATCGAGCTGGCCAGCATCGAACTGAACCGTCGCAAGGTGGTGATCCAGTTCTATGTCGCCAGCCGATTGCCCACGCTGTGGGTCGACCCGATCCTGATCGAGCAGGTGTTGCTGAACCTGCTGAAGAACGCGGCCGAGGCGATCGACTCGGCCGGGCTGCCCGCACTGAGGCGCAGCATCGATCTGCGCGTGGTGCCCAAGCAAACGGCAGACGATGGGCTGGTGGTCGAGTTCAGCGTCACCGACCGGGGCCCCGGCATCCCGCCCGATGTGCTGGCGCGGCTGTACGAAGCGTTCTTCTCGACCAAGCCCGAAGGGCTGGGCATAGGCTTGAGTCTGTGTCGCTCGATCATCGAGTCACACCGGGGGCGTATCCGGGCAGAGAACCTTTACACTTGCGGCGCGATTTCAGGCTGCTGTTTTTCGTTCACGCTGCCCGTTGAAATCGACCGGATCGACTCCCCACCTGCATTGAACAAGGCGGCTACCTCATGAGCTTGATTCCGAAAAAGGGCAATGTCCATGTGGTCGATGACGATGAGGCCGTTCGCGACTCATTGCAGTGGCTGCTCGAAGGCAAGGACTACCGCGTCAGATGCTTCGACTCGGCGGAGTCATTCCTGTCGCGTTTCGATCCCCGTGAAGTGGCCTGCGTGCTGGCCGACATCCGCATGGATGGCATGAGCGGGCTCGAACTGCAAGACCGTCTGATCGAGCGCAAGAGTCCGCTGCCCATCGTGTTCATCACCGGGCACGGCGATGTGCAGATGGCGGTGTCTTCGATGAAAAAAGGCGCGCTCGATTTCATCGAGAAGCCCTTCAAGGAAGACGAACTGCTGAGCCTGGTCGAGCGCATGCTCGAAAAGGCCCGCTCGGCGTTTTCGCAGCAGCAAGAAGCCGCCAGCCGCGACGCCTTGCTGTCACGCCTGACCGCCCGCGAGGGTCAGGTGCTCGAGCGCATCGTCGCCGGGCGGCTCAACAAGCAGATCGCCGACGACCTCGGCATCAGCATCAAGACGGTCGAGGCGCACCGCGCCAACATCATGGAAAAACTCAACGCCAACACCGTGGCCGATTTACTCAAGACAGCCCTGAGCGCTCAACCCAGGGTTTGACGGGCGGTGTTTTCGATTCCCGCACAAAGGCCGCCTCACCGCGGCCTTTGTCGTTTCACAAGAGGCTCACGCCATGACCAACCCCCTGCTGCGCATTGCCGGGCTGCCCGCCTTTGACGAGATCCGGCCCGAGCATGTGGTGCCGGCCATCGATGCGCTTTTGCTCGCCAACGACGAGGCGCTCGAGCGTGCCGTCGGCCCGGATGTACCAAGCGATTACGACGCCGTGTCGGCCGTGCTCGACACCGCCAGCGAACGGCTGCACCGTGCCTGGGGCGCTGTCGGTCACCTCAACGCCGTGGCCGACACGCCCGAGCTGCGCGCGGCCTACACCGCCGCGCTGCCCAAGGTCAGCGAACAGTCCAGTCGCCACGCTGCCGATGAGCGGCTGTACGCCAAGTACAAGGCCATTGCGCAGCACGCCGCCAGCCTGAGTCCGGCGCGCGCGATGGCGCTGGGCAACGCAATGCGCGACTTCGTGCTGGCCGGCGCCGAACTGCAAGGCCAGGCCAAGCAGCGGTTCCAGCGGCTGCAGGAGTTGCAGGCCGACCTGTCGCAAAAGTTCTCCGAGCATGTGCTCGACGCGACCGATGGCTACGCGTACCACGCCAGCGACGACGAGTTGCAAGGTGTGCCCGATGACGCGAAGCAGGCCGCCCTGGCCGCTGCGCAGGCCGAAGGCAAGCCGGGCCACAAGATCACGCTGCATTTCCCGAGCTACTTTCCGGTCATGCAGTACGGCAGCAACCGCGCGCTGCGCGAGCGGCTCTACACCGCCAACGTCACGCGCGCCAGCGAGTTCGGTCCCGCCGAGCAGGACAACTCCGAGGTGATGCGCGAGCTGCTGCGCTTGCGCCAGGAAGAAGCTTCGCTGCTGGGCTACCAGAGCTATGCCGATGTGTCGCTGGTGCCCAAGATGGCCACCTCGCCGCAGCAGGTGCTCGAGTTCCTGCGCGACCTGGCCCGGCGGGCGCGACCCTATGCCGAACGCGACCTCGCCGAGTTGCGCGGCTTCGCACGCGATCAGCTCGGCCTGCCCGACCTGCAAGCCTGGGACGTGGCCTACGCCAGCGAAAAGCTCAAGGAAGCGCGCTACGCATTCAGCGACCAGGAGGTCAAGCAGTACTTCACCGAGCCCAAGGTGCTCGAGGGCCTGTTCCACATCATCGAGACGCTGTTCGAGGTGTCGATCCGGCCCGACAGCGCACCGGTGTGGCATCCGAGCGTGCGCTTTTTCCGCATCGAGCGCGCCAGCGGCGAGGCCGACGGCAGCCCCGAGCTGGTGGGCCAGTTTTATCTGGACCCTTACGCACGTCCCGGCAAGCGCCCGGGTGCCTGGATGGACGATGTGTGCGGGCGCTGGGCGCGCCCGGAAGGCTGGCTGCAAAAGCCGGTGGCCCAGCTGGTGTGCAACTTCACCCCGCCAGCGCCAGGTCGCCCCGCATTGCTCAGCCACGATGACGTGACCACGCTGTTCCACGAGTTCGGCCACGGCTTGCACCACCTGTTGACCCGCGTCGACGACATCGGCGTGTCGGGCATCTCGGGCGTCGAGTGGGACGCGGTGGAACTGCCCAGCCAGTTCATGGAGAACTTCTGCTGGGAATGGGAGGTGGTCAAGCGCCTCACCGCGCATGTCGACACCGGCGAGCCGCTGCCGCGCGAGCTGTTCGACCGCATGCTGGCCGCCAAGAATTTCCAGAGCGGGCTGCAAACGCTGCGTCAGGTGGAGTTTTCGCTGTTCGACATGCGGCTGCACGCGGAACCCGGCAGTGAAGACCGCATCGAAGCGCTCACCGGCGAGGTGCGCAACGAGGTGTCGGTGTTCAAGCCGCCGGCATTCAACCGCTTTGCACACAGCTTTTCACATATCTTTGCGGGCGGCTACTCGGCCGGCTACTACAGTTACAAGTGGGCCGAGGTGTTGTCTGCCGACGCGTGGGGCGCCTTCGAGGAAGCTGCGGGCGTCGCGGGCGTGCTCAACGCGGACACGGGTCGTCGTTATCGGCAAGCCGTGCTTGAAGTGGGCGGCAGCCGACCGGCGATGGACAGCTTCAAGGCGTTTCGCGGTCGTGAACCCACCATCGACGCCTTGCTGCGACACCAGGGCATGAGCTGAAGCATCGAACGTGCGTCTCCAGGAGAAACACCATGAACTCGACATCTCTCAAGCAGCGACGCACCGGTCCATGCCGAACCGCCCTTTTGACGCTGACGGCGCTGCTGATGGCTGGCGCGGCCGCTCCGAGCCAGGCTCAGTACAAGGTCATCGGCAGCGACGGGCGCATCACCTACACCGATCAGCCGCCGCTGGCTGCCGGTGACCAGCTCTCGCAGCTGAAGACGCCGCGGGTCACGGCCTCAGCCGATGCGGCACTGCCGGCCGAGTTGCGTCAGGTCGCGCAGCGCTACCCAGTGACCCTGTACGTGTCGGCCCACTGCGCACCGTGCGATCAGGGCCGGCAGTTGCTGCGCAGCCGCGGCATCCCGCACATCGAAAAGAGCGTGGTCACGGCCGATGATGGCGAAGCCCTGCAACGGCTGACAAATGGTCGTGACCTGCCGGCATTGAGCATCGGTGCCCAAGTGGTGCGCGGTCTGTCGAGCGACACCTGGACGTCCTACCTCGACGCGGCCGGCTACCCGAAGGAATCGAAGCTGCCCGCGAGCTACCGCTTTCCACCTGCCGCACCGCTCACCCAGCGCGCCGAGGCGCCACGCGTGGGCGCCTCGGCGCGGCCTCCGGCGGTGCTTGACGGCGCCAGGGAAGTGCGCCCGCCTCGCAAGGTCGTCCCCGCCGACACCTCGGGCATCAAGTTCTGAGTTGAGCGCCGCGCCCGGCGCCACGGGCAGCCAGCCTGCCTGAGGCGAGGGCCGCGGCCATCATCCACAGCAGCGCGGCAGCGCCCAGCGCGCCCCCGATCAGCCCGTACACCAGCGGCATCACCGCGCCTGCGGCGTTGATGGCCATCGAGCGCACGGCCAGCGCTTCGCCCTGGCGTTCGAGCGGCGTGATGTGGTGCAGCACCGTCATCACCATCGGCTGCACGCAGCCCAGCGCCGCGCCCAGCAGCGCACTGCAGCCGGCCATCGCCAGCGCCGAACCGGCCAGCGAATACACCGCGAAGGCCGCCCCGGTGGTCAGCATCGCGCCCACCAGCACCTGCGCTTCACGCAGCCGATGGGCCAGAAACGGAATGACCAGCCGCACGCCGGTCACTGAGGCGGCAAAGCTGCCCAGGATCAACCCGATGGCCGACGCGCTCAGACCCCGCTCGTGACCCAGCACCGGCACCAGAAACGAGTGCAGGTCCCAGCTCGCCGAAAACAGCCCGTTCACCAGCAGCAGCCGCCCGAGGGGCCGGGCACCGGTCGCCGCGCGGGCGGCGGGTGTTTCATGGGGCACCCAGCGCATCCCGGCCAGCGCGAGCAGCCGCCGGCCACGCACCTCGCCCCAAGGCGCCCGGTC
>CAIVGK010000218.1 GCA_903905475.1 uncultured Burkholderiales bacterium
CGCAGCGCATCGCGCGGCATCGACTTGGGCGTGAACACGCCCAGGTTTTCGGCGGCGTACACCGTGTTGGTGGCCATCATCTTGAAGCGCTCGCCACGGCGCAGTTCGCCATCGACCACGCGAACCAGCATCACCACGCCGACGTAGTTGTCGAACCACGAGTCGACGATCATGGCGCGCAGCGGCGCGTCGGGCTGACCCTTGGGCGGCGGAATGCGCGAAATGACGGCTTCGAGGATGTCGTCGATGCCCAGGCCTGTCTTGGCGCTGCAAGGAATCGCATCGGTGGCATCGATGCCGATGACGTCTTCGATTTCTTCCTTGGCGCGCTCGGGATCGGCCTGCGGCAAATCCATCTTGTTGAGCACGGGCACCACATCGACGCCCAATTCGAGCGCGGTGTAGCAATTGGCCACGGTCTGCGCCTCGACGCCCTGGCTGGCATCGACCACCAGCAGCGCGCCCTCGCAGGCCGACAGCGAGCGGCTCACCTCGTACGAAAAGTCGACGTGACCGGGCGTGTCGATCAGGTTGAGTTGGTACGTCTGCCCGTCGCGCGCCACATAGGTGAGCGCCGCCGTCTGCGCCTTGATGGTGATGCCGCGCTCGCGCTCGATGTCCATCGAGTCGAGCACCTGCGCTTCCATCTCGCGATCACTCAGCCCGCCGCAGCGCTGTATCAGCCGGTCGGCCAGCGTCGACTTGCCGTGATCGATGTGGGCGATGATGGAAAAATTTCGGATGTGATCCATGACCTGCCGCGTTCTATTCTTGTGAGCCGTTTCACCAAAGACTCAACGGCGAAACCGTTGTGGCGAGTGCTCGTCAGTTGCAACGCCGTGACAACTCGCGTGCCGCGTTGAACCTAAAAAAAAGGCACGTCGAACGATTGACGCGCCTTCCAACAAAAACGTTTGGCAACTGCTTGTTGGGATTTCATTGTAGCCAAAAGCCTGGCCGCAGCGCCTCCAACCAGCGTGGGTTCATCGCGGCTGCGCTGCGTCAAAAAAATACTGTGCACAGGTTGTACACAGGATTTCCATGCTTCCTGACGGGTCTTGATCGGGGCCTCAGCGGGAGGGGCGAATGACGATGTAGTTGACCCAGTCGCCCCGCTTGATCAGCGCCGTGACCGGCTTGTCGCGGTCGAGCTTGCCGATCACCGATTCGAACTGCTTGCTGCTGGTGACCTCGGTGTTGTCGAGTGACAAGATCACATCGCCCTCACGGATGCCCGCACGCGCGGCCACCCCTTCAGCAGTCTCGACCCTCACCCCACCCTTGACCTTCAACTCGCGTCTTTGCGCGTCGCTCAGCTCGGACACCG
The DNA here is from genome assembly GCA_903905475.1 of uncultured Burkholderiales bacterium. Taxonomy (GTDB): domain Bacteria; phylum Pseudomonadota; class Gammaproteobacteria; order Burkholderiales; family Burkholderiaceae_C; genus PBB1. Next base: position 1,328 of record CAIVGK010000218.1, read on the forward strand.
CCAGTCCCAGCACGCTCACCACCGCAGGCGACTTGCCCCCTGCCCGCTCGGACTGAGCCACGGCGCGGTCGGATTCCAGTTCAACCACGGTCACGTTCAGCTCACGGGTGCTGCCCCGGCGGAAGAGTTGAACGGTGGCCCGTGTGCCCGGCTTCGCGCTGCCCACGATGCGCGGCAGATCGCCCGCCTTGTCGATCGCCCGGCCCTCGAATTTGGTGATGATGTCGCCGGCCTCGATGCCCGCCTTGTCAGCCGGACCACCCGACTCCACGCTGCGCACCAGCGCACCGCTGGGCTTGCCCAGGCCGATGGACTCGGCGACTTCCTTGGTCACCTGATCGATCTGCACGCCGATGCGCCCGCGAATCACGCGTCCGCTGGATTTGAGCTGGTCCGACACCCGCGTGGCC
>CAIVGK010000219.1 GCA_903905475.1 uncultured Burkholderiales bacterium
CGACTTCAGGTCGACGCGCCGCGACAGCGCCCGCGCGATCTCCTCGTCGATGCTGAACAGATCGAAGATCGGCCGCTCGCCGCGGTACAGCTCGAGCTTGCCCACCGAGCTGGGCATGAACGCCTCGCCGAACGCCTTGAGGACGTCGAACTGCTGCTTGGAGTCGATGCGGATCGTGTGCGTGGCCTCGTGCGCCAGATCGCGCAGCACGCGCTCGAGCAGGCTCAAATCCTGGTGCAGCAAGCTGCCCGGCGGCAGCTTGAAGCTGCGCTCGCGGATGGCCGCCCAGGTCTTGCGCAAGTAGGCGATGTCGTCGGCCAGTTCGGCGTCGGTCGCGTCTTCGGCATTGGTGCGCAAGATGAAGCCACCCGGCGCGCCACCACCGGGCAACTGCACCAGCTCGGTCATGCGCGCGCGCAGCTGCTCGCGCAGCTCGTGCGAGCCGATCTTCTGACTGATGCCGATGTGGTCGTCTTGCGGCAGGAACACCAGCAAGCGCCCGGCGATGCTGATCTGCGTCGACAGCCGCGCGCCTTTGGTGCCGATCGGGTCCTTGATGACTTGCACCGTCATCGTCTGGCCCTCGAACACCAGCCGCTCGATGGGCGGCGGTGGCGTGCCCGGGTTGCTGCCGGCGGTGCGCGCAGCGTCGGCAGCCTGCTGCACATCGGCCACGTGCAAGAAGGCTGCGCGCTCCAGGCCGATGTCGATGAACGCCGACTGCATGCCCGGCAGCACGCGCACCACCTTGCCGGCGTAGATGTTGCCGACCAGACCGCGCTCGAGCGTGCGCTCGATGTGCAGGTCCTGTACGGCGCCGTGTTCGACGACCGCCACGCGGGTTTCCTGCGGGGTCCAGTTGATCAGAATGTCTTGCATGCGGACGATGGTATGCGAGCGATTGGCGCCGGCTCAGCAGCGCACGCCGAACGATCGCAGCAGCTGCGCCGTCTCGTACAGGGGCAGACCCATGATGCCGCTGTAGCTGCCGTCGATGCGCCGCACCCAGGCACTGGCCGCGCCCTGGATCGCATAGGCGCCGGCCTTGCCGAACGGCTCGCCACCGGCCACGTAACGCGCCAGCGCGGCCGCGTCGATCTCGCCAAAACTCACGCGCGACACGCTCACCGCCAGCCGGGACTCCTCGCCCAGCGCCACCGCCACCGCGGTGATGACGCGGTGCGTGCGGCCGCTCAGCCCGCGCAAGGTGGCAGCGGCATCGGCCGCATCCAGCGGCTTGCCGTGGATGCGCCGGCCCAGCGCCACCGTGGTGTCCGAGCACAGGATGGGCGCTGCCGGCCAACCGCGCCGCTGCAAGCGCGCGCGCGCGGCGTCGAGCTTGGCCAGCGTCACGCGTTGCACGTAGGCCAGCGGCAGCTCGCCACGGCGTTCGGCTTCGAGCGCTTCGGCATCTTCTTCGGCCGCGTCGGCCAGCAGCAGTTCGTGGCGCACGCCGATCTGCTCGAGCAACTGCCGCCGCCGCGGGCTTTGCGACGCGAGGTAGACGAAGTCGTGCGCCGGTGGCGCGGCGTGGCGCTTCATTCGCGGTGGTACGGGTGGTTGATGGTCACCGTCCAGGCGCGGTACATCGCCTCGGCCAGCAGCACGCGCACGAAGGCGTGCGGCAAGGTCAGGTCCGACAAGCGCAGGGTTTCGTCGGCGCTGTCCTTGAGTGGCGCGGCCAGGCCGTCGGGCCCGCCCACGATCAGCGCCACGTCGCGCCCGTCCATCACCCACGCCGACAAGCGCTGCGACAGCTGCATCGTGGTCAGCCGCGTGCCGTGCTCATCGAGCACCACACGGCGTGCGCCCTTGGGCACCGCGGCCTCGAGGCGCACCGCCTCGGCGGCCATCAGCTGATCGGCGCTGCGCCCGCTGCGCGGCTCGGCCTTGACGGCCTTGAGCTCGAGCCGCAGGTCGGGCGGAAAGCGCTTGGCGTACTCCTCGTAGGCGGTGTCGGCCCACGCCGGCAGGCGCTGGCCGACGGCCACGAGCAGCAGCTTCACGCGCTGCGCGAGGTCTTGCGGGCCGGAGCCTTCTTGGCCGGCGCCTTGGCGGCAGACCGGCCGGGAGCTGCCTTGACCGACGATTTGGCCGCCACCTTGCGAGCGACCGGCTGGTTCACCACCATCGTCTTCACGGGCGCCGACCTGGACGCCACGCGGGCCGAGGGGGCCACGCTCGCGGCCGGCTTGCGGGCCGGAGCCTGGCGAGCGGGAGCCTTGCGCGCCGGAGCCGGCTTCGCCGCCGCACTGGCGACCTTCACGCCGACGGTGCGGGTGACACCCGACTTGACGGGCGCTGCGGCGCGGGACGGCGCGCTGGTCTTGGTGAGCGGCGAGCGACGCTTGGCCACGGGCGCTTCAACAGCCACCACCGCCACGGGAGCCGGCGTCTTGCGAACGGGGCTCTTTTGGGCGGGCGCAACCTTGGCAGCGGTCTTGGCCGGTGCTTTCGCAGCCGGTTTTGGCGCAGCCTTGCTGGCGACCACCGGCGAGGCCGTCTTGCCTGCGGGAGCCTTCTTGGCGGCGACCTTCTTGGCAGCCACTTTCTTCGCAGGGGCTTCAGGCTCTTCGGCCTTGACCAGACGCCTGGGCGCGGTGTCGAGCTTCATCTTGACGGGCTTTTCACCCCAGATTTCCTCGAGGTGGTAGTACTCGCGGATGTTGGGTTGCATCAGGTGCACCACGGCCGCGCCGCAGTCCACGATGATCCATTCGCCATTGACTTCGCCTTCGACCCGCGGGGGCACCTGGCCGGCTTGCTTGACCGCATCGCGCACGCTGGACGCCAGCGCCTTGGTCTGCCGGTTGCTGGTGCCCGAGGCGATGATCACGCGCTCGAACAGCGACGACAGGTGTTCGGTGTCGAACACGACGATGTTCTGGCCCTTGACGTCTTCCAGTCCATCGACGATGACGCGTTGCAGTTTCTTGATGTCCATTCAACTCCTGTGGCGCCAACGGGCGCTTGCGATGTAAACCTGTGGGGTACGGGCCGATGGTGCCACCGGCATCACCGGTACAAACCGTGCTCTTCAATATAACTGGCCACTTTTTCGGGCACGAGGTGGCCGATGGGCTGGCCCGCCGCGCACCGCGCACGAAGCTCAGTCGACGACACGTCCATCGGCGGCAAAGTCACCGGGTGCACCGTGACGCCGGCCGGCATCTGATCGGGTCCGCCTTGCGGTTCCACGGGTGCCCCGGGCCGAGCGGCCACCGCCAGCGTCACCCGCTGCACCAGTTCATCCGCGCCGTGCCAGCTCGGCAGCCCCGCATGCTGATCCTGCCCGAGCAGCAAGAACCACTGCGCGCCGGGCTGCGCAGCTTGCAACTCGCGCACGGTATCGAGCATGTAGCTCGGGCCGGCGCGCTGCAGTTCGATGGGGTCGAGCACGAAGCGCGGCTCGCCTTCGATGGCCAGCGCCACCATCGCCTCGCGATGCGCTGCGTCGGTGAGGGTGCGCGTTTTTTGCCAGGGCTGCCCGGCGGGGATCCAGCGCACCTCGTCGAGCGCCAGCTCGCGCAGCGCCGCGCGGGCGAGCGCCAGGTGCGCGTGGTGCACCGGGTCGAAGCTGCCGCCGAACAGGCCGACGCGTCTCAAGCCGTGGCGCCCGGGGCACCGCCTGGCCAGTTGGCCCAGTCGCGCGCGCGCAGAAAGTCGGAATACAGCCGCGCCTCGGGCGTGCCAGCTTCGGGATGCCAGTCATAGCGCCACTTCACGATCGGCGGCATCGACATCAGGATGCTTTCGGTGCGCCCGCCCGACTGCAGCCCGAACAGCGTGCCGCGGTCGAACACCAGGTTGAACTCGACGTAGCGCCCGCGCCGGTAGGCCTGGAAGTCGCGCTCGCGCTCGCCGTAGGGCGTGTCGCGGCGGCGCTGCACGATGGGCAGGTAGGCGTTGACGAGCGAGTCGCCCACGGCTTGCATCATGGCGAAGCTGCGCTCGAAGCCAAGCTCGGCGAAGTCGTCGAAGAACACGCCGCCGACGCCGCGCGGCTCGTCGCGGTGCTTGAGAAAGAAGTACTCATCGCACCACTGCTTGAAGCGCGGGTACTTGTCGTCGCCGAACGGCGCGAGCGCCTCGCGGTTGATGCGGTGGAAGTGGCTCGCGTCTTCTTCGAAGCCATAGTACGGCGTGAGGTCCATGCCGCCGCCGAACCACACCACCGGCTCGCGGCCCTCGGGCAGCGCGGCGAACATGCGCACGTTCATGTGCACCGTGGGCACGTAGGGGTTGCGCGGGTGGAACACCAGCGACACGCCCATCGCCTCGAACGGCGCGCCGGCCAGCTCGGGTCGGTGCTGGGTGGCCGAGGGCGGCAGCTGCGGGCCGCGCACGTGCGAGAAGTTGCAGCCGCCGCGCTCGAGCAGCTGGCCGTCTTCGATGAGCCGCGACTGGCCGTCGCCTTGCAGCCGCGCGCCGGGTTCGCGCACCCAGCTGTCGGTGCGAAACGGCTGACCGCCCTCGACTTCCAGCGCACCGATGATGCGGTCCTGCAGACCCAGCAAGTACTCTCGAACGGCTTGTGTGCTCATGGTGGTGACGGTGGAGGCGACCGCGAGGTCGGGAAGATCAGCGCTTGACGGCGCGGTGGCCGATGTCGCTGCGGTACTGCATGCCATCGAAGTGGACGGTTTGCAGCAGTTCGTAGGCGCGCAGTTGTGCCAACTTGACCGAATCGGCCAGCGCGGTGGCGCACAGCACACGACCGCCGCTGCTCAGCAAACGGTCGTCGCGCAGTTCGGTGCCGGCGTGAAACACCATGCCGTCGGCGGCTTCGGCCGGCAGACCGTCGATGGCGTCGCCCTTGCGCGGCGTGAGCGGGTAGCCCGCAGCGGCCACCACCACGCCCAGCGCCACACGGCGGTCCCACTGCAGCTCGACTTCATCGAGCGTGCCATCGGTGGCGTGCATCAGCAGCTCGAACAGATCGCTCTTGAGCCGCATGAGGATGGGTTGCGTTTCCGGGTCGCCGAGCCGGCAGTTGAATTCGACCGTGCGCGGCTGGCCGTGCGCGTCGATCATCAAGCCGGCATACAGAAAACCGGTGAACGGCACGCCCTCTTTGGCCATGCCCTGGATGGTCGGCAAGATGATTTCCTGCATCGCCTTGGCGTGCACGTTGGGCGTGACCACCGGCGCGGGCGAGTACGCGCCCATGCCGCCGGTGTTGGGGCCCTCATCGCCGTCGAGCAGCCGCTTGTGGTCCTGGCTGGTCGCCAGCGAGACCACGTTCTTGCCGTCGCACAGCACGATGAAGCTGGCTTCCTCGCCCTCGAGGAACGACTCGATCACCACGCGCGGCTGCGCTTGCCCGTCGGCGCCGGCGTTGTGCTGCACGCCCAGCGTGTTGGCCGCGCCGTCGGTGCCCAGCATCCAGTCGATCGCCTCGTGCGCTTGCGCCAGCGTGGTGGCCACCACGACGCCCTTGCCGGCAGCCAAGCCGTCGGCCTTGATGACGATCGGCGCGCCGTGTGCATCGACGTACGCATGAGCGGCAGCGCCATCGGTGAACGCCTCGTACGACGCGGTGGGGATCTGGTGGCGCGCCATGAAGGCCTTGGCGTGCGCCTTGGAGCTTTCGAGCTGCGCGGCGGCTTGCGTGGGCCCGAAGATGCGCAGGCCGCGGGCGCGGAAGAAGTCGACGATGCCGCCGGCCAGCGGGCCTTCGGGGCCGACCACCGTGAGCGCGATCTTTTCGCGCACAGCAAATTCGGCCAGTTCGTCGAAGTCGCTCAGCGGCAGGTTGTGCAGCCGCCCATCAAGCGCGGTGCCGCCGTTGCCGGGCGCCACGTAGACCATTTTCACGCGAGCCGATTGCAGCAACTTCCAGGCGATCGCGTGCTCGCGACCGCCAGAGCCGATCACCAGGACCTTCATGGCGAAATCTCGGCGTTGTGGAACACCGCCTGCACGTCGTCGAGGTCTTCGATCATGTCGAGCAGCTTTTGCATGCGCAGGCCTTCTTCGCCGGTCAGCTCGACGGTGTTCTCGGGGCGCA
>CAIVGK010000220.1 GCA_903905475.1 uncultured Burkholderiales bacterium
CCTGCGGGTCTCGCAAACCGTCCGCATGGCCGGCGACCGCAGCGGCCAGAGCGGCGTGCAGCACCGCGGCTCCCAGCAACGAGACGCCAAGGCCGCGCCAGGCGTGGCCCGTGCTCACGCCGAACTGGGCGGGCTCAGCCCAGGCGGGCTTGGGTCGCACCGTTCATCTCCAGCAACTTTGCATGGCCAGCACCTGCGAGGCGCCTGCCGACGTCGAGAAGCCGACCAGCTGGCGCACGCCCGTGTGGGTGATCTGGAAATTTCCGCACTTGTCTTCCACCATCGGTCCGGCACGCGTGGCCGTCACCGTGTAGGTGGTGGCCGTTGCCGCCACAGCGATCGTGTACGAGGCGGTACCGGAAGTGGGCGACTGGCTGTAGCGGGCCGGAAACAGCGCCGCGTCCGTCACCGCCACGCCGGCCGTGTTTTGGCTGTAGCTGTAGTTCTCGGCGTAGAAGCGCTCCATCCATTGCGCACTTTGCATGAGCTGCGACTGCGCTTCAGCCCGCCGGCCCCGCGCGATGTAGTCGCTGTACGAGGGATAGGCGATGGCTGACAGGATCGCGACGATGGCCACCGTGATCATCAACTCGATCAGGGTGAAGCCGCGCTGGCGTCGCGGGGCATGGCATGTGGAAAGGCCGTGTGTGTTCATGCTCAGCGGGTCTTCAAGCCCGGGATTTCGCGCCAGAAGATCCGCCCGGAACTGAGGTTGGAAGTCAGGCGCGGATTGGTGCCGCCGGATGTGGCGCCCTCGTAGGCGGTGCAGTTGAGTGACCCGCTCGCGCAGCCGGCCTGGGTTGATCCCCGGCCCACCAAGTCGCTGACGAACTGACCCTTCTGGTCAGACACCGGTACCGAGGCCAGCATGTAGGTGACATAAGACGGCAGCAAGGTGCGGTTTGTGGTGTCCGGGACATCCGCCGTGCCGAGCAACCCGCTGGGCAAACCCGTAACGGGATCAACACCCACCAGCCGCGCCACCGGGGTGTCGGTGCAGGGGTCGGTGGCGGCACCGGTCTTGGCCGGTGCCGGCGATACCGTCACGGTCAGCACCTGGTTGTTGGCGATCGTGAGGTTGTTCAGCCCCATCTCGGACGACACATTGAAGAACATCGCCCAACCCTTCTTGGTGCTCCAGTCGATGGCATCCCCTGTCACATAGCGGTGCAGATCGTCGCCGAAATTCACCAGCGTGCGCGTGGCCAGCGAGCTCAGGCTGCGCGGCAGCGCCGACTCCATCGCTGCCGCCGTGGCGGCAGAAGAAAACACCGGGTTGTCCCACACGCCGAACATGGCATTGGTCCGCGTGGTGTTCGGGAAGTCAGCTGCGTACAGCCCGACGCCGGTCACGACATCCACCATCACGCCGCCCAGCGGGTGAAAGTGGGCCACCGGCGCCCCGGTGATGGGCAGCGGGTGGTTGCCGGCATCAATGGCCTTGAACAGCGGCTTGCCGAAGTACGACACCGACCAGTTGGCGGGGTCGCTGCTGGTGACATCGAAGCGCCACAGGTTTCCCTTGATGTCGCCGGCGTAGATGTAGTCGGCCACACGGTCGTTGTTGGTGTCGATCCAGGTGACCTGCGACAGCCCGTTGCAGTCCACGGCGGGGCTCACCGCCGCCGGGCTGCAGCTGCTGGTAGGCACCATCAGCTTCTTGTACTTGCCACCGCTTCCGGCGGCGTTCCCGTCGGCGAAGGCGATGAACAGTGCCGCGTTGCCGGTGGTGCTCTCGACGCCGTTGCCAAACAGGGCGGCAAAGCGCCCGTTGTTCATCATGGCGATCTGACCGGCCTGATTGGTGGCTCGGTTGACCGTGGGCTCGGAGACGATGTAGCCGAGGTCCGAGTCATCCGCGCTCGTGAGCTGCCACTTGAAGATGCTCGCTGCGTGAGCCTCGTCGAGTTGTGCGCCGCTCAAGGTGGCCGCGTTGCTGGCATCGGTGGCCACCGTGCCCGCGTGGGTCACGTCCAGCGCAAAGATGCCCTTGCCACCACGACCCAGCGACGAGAACAGGTAGGTGCTCCAGGCACCGCTGACCTTGACGTCGCCCACGAACGGCGAACCATCGACGAAGGACTGCACTTTGGCGCCATTGACCGACGACCAGTTGGGGAGGTTGGCAAACACCGGGTCCGGGATGTACGACAGGATGGGCCGCCCACCCAGGTTGGTGTCGCTGGCATCGAACGCATGCAGCATGCCGTCGCCCGCGCCCACCCACAGCACCAAACGGCGGCTGGCCCACGACGAGACGAAATCGGCATAACCCGTGAAGGCGCTGCCGAAATAGCGGCCATTGGGGCGTTTCTGGATCGTCGGGTTCGAGTTGACGATCGGGCCCATCACCGAGGAGGCTGGCCGAGGACGGAACTCATCGGCGTAGGTGGTTTCGCCGCGCAGCCAGCGCAGCACCTTCTGCCCGTAGGCGCTGGTGCTCGCGCCCTGAAGAATGGCCTGCTTGGATGCACTCAGCAGGCTCCAGCTGAAGGCGATGCCGGCGTCAGTCTGGTTGGTGATGACCTGACGGGCATCCCAGGCGGTCTGGGTGAGCAGGGTGTGCGCGTTCCAGGTCTCGTTACCGACCGATGCAAAAGAGCCATCGGCTCGCAGTGCGTACGAACGCAGTGCGCCGCTGCCATCCCCCGAATCGAAGGTGGCTACCACCTTGAGGTCGCCTTCTTGCAGTTGGCTCGATGCGATGGCCGGCGCGGTGTTTGACGACGTGACGATGTCTTCAAGAATCTCCCGCAGCGACGTGGCGAGCAGGTCGGGGCGGCGGGCGAAGTAGTAGTTGTCGGGGTTGCCGTCGCAGGGGTCGGCTGCCGTGCCGGTGCACGCCTTGCCGTCGGCCTTGCGGCGGTCCCACTGATTGAGACGTGTTGGGTAAAGATTGGCGTCCGCAGCCTTGTCGTCACTGGTGTACTTGAAACCACCGTACTTGGCGATGTACCAAAGCGGCTCATGCAACATGGCATTCGTGGCGCCTGTCATGTTGAAGGTCTTGTAGGTTTCGCCACGGACGTACTTGCCCGTGGCCGTCAGCCGTGAGCACAGCTTGGTCGATCCGCCCACCGAGGGACAGCTGTCGGTCGACGTCGTGCCGCTTGCCAGGCTCACACCCGTGGTGTTGGCCACGAAATTGTTGATGCCGCTGTGCATGTGCAGGCCATCGGCGTTGGTGCCGGTCAGCGTGTACCCGAAGCCGAAGGGGGCGGTGGAGCCAGTGTCCGCCTCGATGGCCTGGGTGTAGATCGTGATGGTGGGTGCTGCCGAAGTTCCGCCGACTTGCCAGCGGATGGAGTCGAGCTGGTCCTGGTCCTGGTCTTCTCCCAGCATGCTGTGCTGCCACAGCACGAGCGCCGAACCAGAGGCAAATCCGTCATCGATGGAGGTTCCGAGCACCTTGAAGTCCACCAGGTTGCCCGGCAGTGCGGGCGTTCGCAGCGAATCCAGGCTGGCTGGCGTGATGTAGACCCGAGGGCAGGCCGCGTTGGCCAGGCCACCCTTGGTTGCGGCGCACTGGGCGTTGCCTGGCATGGGAACTTCGATCGTGGCGATACCGCCGGACATCGTCACCCCATAGTTGCGCACCGTCAGCGCGTTGTAGGGCAGGTCGGGAATGCCGCTGGCGACCGTGTTCAGATCGCTGCGGATGCGTTTGGTGTTGGCGTAGTGGGCCACGCCGGCACCCAGATAGGTGCCACGGAAATTGGGGCCGTCAGGGCAGGCACCTTGCACCA
>CAIVGK010000221.1 GCA_903905475.1 uncultured Burkholderiales bacterium
AGCCTGAACGGGATCTGTGCCGAGCGCGGTCTGCCCAAGTCGATCAAGACCGACAACGGCAGCGAGTTCATCTCCAAGGTCATCGACAAGTGGGTCAGTGAGCGCGGCGTCGAACTCGACGTCAGTCGACCGGGCCAACCACCAGACAACGCCCGGGTCGAGAGCTTCAACGCACGACGGCGCCAGGAGTGCCTCAACGCCCACCGGTTCGTGTCGCTGGACGACGCTAAGGCCAAGATCGGGGCCAGGCAGACCGAGTACAACGCGAGCCGCCCCAATCGGCGCTGGACTGGGCCACACCTGCCGAGTTCGCCCGCCGTTGCCGGCTGCAGTCGGCAACGGCGATAGGGGGGGCGATTCGAACGCGCGTGAACGCTGAGAGGTCCGAAGGTTTGAGCTGATCGTGAAATGCCTGGCGCAGGTCGTTCAGCCAAACAGCCCGACGACCGCGGGCCTGAAATCGGTCGGATCGACCGTTGGCGTTTTGGCGGGCGCATACATCTCCTGCGGCAGCACCTCGTCCTCGGGCAGCCGCAGCTCGGGCTGGAAGGTGCGCGCCGTGGTGCGCTCGCGGTCAGTGGTCTCCACCTTGCGAAGCGTCACCCGCATGAAGGCGGCCTGCTCGCGCGGGCAGGGTTGCACCGACATGTCGAGGTAGGTCGAATCGCCCATCTCGAAGCGGTGCTCGAACCAGCCCAGGTACCAGAACCAGTCGGTGTAGTAAATCCACGAGTTGGCGTTGAAGGCGCGCACGTGCGTGGGGTCCTGCCACGCGGTGGGCGAGCCCTCGATGGGCACTTCGATGCGAAGCTCGCCGCCGGTGGCCAGCAAGCGCAGGCAGTTGCCCATCAGGGTGGTCAGTTGCGGCACGTGTTCGAGCACGTTGTTGGCTTCGATGTGCAGCACGCTGCCTTCTTTCAGGAACACCGGCCCGACGGTGGCTGACAGCGCGCTCAGCGGCAGCGTCAGCGGCACCGACAGGTCGAGCAGCAGATCGGGGTGGGTGTGTTCGGCGACATCGAGGTTCAGCCAGCCGGACTGATAGGCCTTGCCCGAGCCCAGGTTGATGCGCTCGGGGCGCCATGGCTTGGGGCTCATGCCTTCATGTTGCTGGCGATGGAAGCCCACCGCGAAGGCGAGCAGGTCGGCGTAGGCCTCGACCGCATCGGCGCTGCGAAAGCGATCGAGCGCGCCGCGCATCGCTTCGAAATAGGCGGGCGTGTTGAAGTCCTGGCTGAAGAACTGTTCGAGCTCGGCGTCGCTGTTGATCCACAGCACGCTGTCTTCGAAGGCCGCATGCGGGTCGGTGCGCTCGGTGCGCTCGGAGATCACCGGCGTGCCCAGCGACAGGCAGTGCGACACGCGGGCCTGCTCAAAGCGGCTGCTCTCGTAGAAGTGCACGTTGAGCACGGCCTTGGCCTGCGCGATGTGGTGGTCGCGCTCCGGGCCGTACAGCGCGCTGTCGAACACCGACACGTTGACGCCCAAGGCTTCGATGCGATCGATCCAGGCCGCACGACGCGGGTTCATGCTGCCGAAGAACAGCAAATCGATCGGGCGGTCTTCCAGCACGAAAGGCTCGGCCGGCGTGAGGTACGGCGCGTACAGGAAAGGCACCAGCGGCACGTCGTCGGTCGTGCGTCCGTAGCCGCGCAGGTTGTGGGCGTCGTAATCGACCACGGCCGAGGACGACAGCAACCTGAGGTAGTCGGCAGACACCTCGGCTCCGCCGTCGCCGAGCTGCTCCAGGTTCACGAAGATGCAGGCATGGCGACTGGTCTGCGCCGCATCGAAGCCAAGGTGCGCGCCAAACACGAAGTTGACCGCGCCATGGGTCAGTCGGTTTTTCGCCATGGTCACCCGAGCGCCGTGGCGGCGGAACTGGAAGCGGAACTGGCGTGCCTGGTCGAGGAAGCCGAGCGAATGCACGTAGCCCGCGGGCTGCACGACGCACAAATGAATGGGGGGCAGGGCGCTCATCGGTCGAACCTTTCGTCTTCGGGACACGGTGATGTCCGGTGACGAAATGTTCGCGCAGCACCGCGCAGTTCTAAAGTCCGATGAGTGGGACGTTTCGACACCAAATGGCCGATGAGGGCGTGTTTTGGCCGATCAGACCGCCGGCAAATGCTCGGGCGGCAGGCCGGCCACGGCACGCGCCCACATGCGTTCGTAGAGTGCTTCGATGTCACGCGCAAAGCGTGCGCCATCGAACAGCGGGCTGGCGCTGCGCTGCGCTTCGATCTGCTCGCGCAGTTCGGCGCGGCGCGCGGGGTCGTTGGCCAGCGCGATCACTGCATTGACGTACTGATCGCGGTCGTGGCAGATCAGCTGCGGCACACCGAGGGTTTCGAGCAGGCTGGCGGCCACGCGCTGCGCAAAGATCTCGCCGGTGAGCGTGACCACCGGCACGCCGACCCACAGCGCCTCGCCGGCCGTGGTGTGGGCGTTGCACGGCCACGCGTCGAGGTAGAGGTCGGCGCAGCCCAGGCGGCGCATGTGCTGGTCGTGCGGCAGCAGCGGCGCAAACAGCAGCCGCTCGGTGGCGATGCCGCGCGCCGCGGCGGCGGCCAGCAAGGTGTCTTGCACGTTGGTGTTCCAGCACAGCAGCCACAGCACGGCATTGGGCACGCGCTCGAGGATGCTGCACCAGTGGTCGAACACCTCGGCCGAGATCTTGTACGACTGGTGAAAGGCGCACAGCAGCAGCTTGTCGGGTGGCGCGTCCCACTCGGCGCGGTTGCTGGCCAGCGCTCGCAGCCGCTGCGAGTCGTTGGGCTGATAGCAGTGCGGCATCTGCGCGATCTTCTCGCTGTGGTGCCCAGCCAGCGCCAGTGGCGTGACCACGCGGTCGCCGATGAGGTAGTCGACGTAACCCGCGCCGCTGGTGCCCGGAAAGCCCAGCCAGCTCACCTGCAGCGGCGCGGCGCGGTGCGCGGTGACCGGCATCAGCGTGCCGTAGGTCGCGCCCTTGGCGTCGATCAGGATGTCGATCTTCAACTCGCGGATGCGCTGCGCAATGGCCGCGGGCTTGCACTGGCTCAGGTCCTCGAAGCGCTCGCTGCTGGCGGCGATGCGCTGGCGCATCGCGCTGGCGTCATCAGGACCGGCCGAGATCAGCGTGACGTCGAAGCGGCTGCGGTCGTGGCATTCGAGCATCTGCGCCATCAGCTGGCTGGTCGCGTGCTGATGGAAGTCGGCTGACAAGTAGGCGATGCGCAGCCGTCCCGCGTGCGCGTGTGCGCTGCGGCGCGGCAGCGGCGTGACGAACGAGGCGACGCGCAGCGCGTAGAGCCTGGCGGCCTTGAGCAGATCGAGCGGGTCGTCG
>CAIVGK010000222.1 GCA_903905475.1 uncultured Burkholderiales bacterium
GGCACGGTCAAGGATGGTGCGATCGAGATCCAGGGCGATCACCGTGACCGCATCGTGTTGCACCTGCAGGGCGCTGGCTGGACGGTCAAGCGCGCGGGTGGGTGAGGCGATGACGGCATCGAGTGACACCCACGCCAAGCCGGCTGCGCTGACGGTGGCTTGCCTGTGCGCGCAATGGTGCCGCACCTGCGATGGCTACCGGACGGTCTTCGAAGAAACGGTCTTGGGGCTGCGCGATGCTGGCGTCGAAGGGATGTGGGTGGATGTCGAAGATCAGGCCGACGCGCTGGGCGCGGTGGATGTCGAGAACTTTCCGACCTTGTTGATTGCACGGGGCGATGCCGTGCTCTTCTTCGGTCCGGTGACCCCTCACGCTTCGACGCTGGCGCGGCTGCTCGGCGCCGCGCTAGCCGACCAACTCGGCCCGGGGGCCACCATCGATGCGTCGGTGCTGGAGCTGCCGGAGCGGTTGCGCCGGCTGCGCTGATTGCCAGGAGCGGCCGTTGGCCGGCACCGCTGGCGTGTCGGTTCGGCGCATCGTCGCTGCGGATCGCCCGCTTGCCACCATGCCGTCACATTGGGGCCACACACTCGCGGTCCATGCACATCGATCAGCCCTTCTTCAAGGCTTGGCCTGGCGGCCAAGGTCCATTCCTGGGGGGCGAAGGTTCGGGCGAGTCGGCCTCCGAAGCCACGCAGCGGTACCGCACCGTCTGGATTTCCGACGTGCACCTGGGCACGCCGGGCTGTCAGGCGGTCGCGCTGCTCGAGTTCTTGAAGCACTTCGAGAGCGATCACCTGTTTCTGGTCGGCGACATCATCGACGGCTGGCAATTGCGCCGCAACTGGTACTGGCCGCAGGCCCACAACGACGTCGTCCAAAAGCTGCTGCGCAAGGCGCGCAAGGGCACGCAGGTGGTGTTCATCCCCGGCAATCACGACGAGTTCGCACGCCGTTATCTGGGTCACAACTTTGGCGGCGTCGATGTGGCCGAAGAGTGGATTCACGAGACGGCCGATGGACGCAAGCTGTGGATCACTCACGGCGACTTGTTCGACGGCGTGATCCAGTGCGCCCGCTGGCTGGCGCACCTGGGCGACTCGGCCTACGGGGTCATGCTCAAGCTCAACCAGCACCTCAATTCGCTGCGCGCGCGATTGGGCCTGCCGTACTGGTCGCTGTCGAGGTACCTCAAGTTCAAGGTCAAGCGTGCGGCCAGCTACGTGGGCGACTTCGAGGCCGCGGTGGCTCGCGAGGCCCGCAAGCGCGGCGCTCACGGGGTGGTGTGCGGTCACATTCACCACGCGGAACTGCGCGAGATCGACGGCATCACCTACGCCAATGACGGCGACTGGGTCGAGAGCCTGACCGCTCTGGTCGAGCACGCCGACGGACGGCTCGAAATCATCGAGTGGGGCGAGCGCGACCGGCCCAGCCGTGAATTGCCTCCCACTCACGAGATCCCGGCTCATGCCGGTGAATTCCTCCCGGCAGCCACAGCGGAGTTGTGCTGAAAGGCCGACTCCCTAGAATCAGACATGAGCATAGAACCTGCGGCCGCACCAGCCCTTGAAGCGGCGACGCTTCCCCCTTCGCCGATGCTGGCGGCAGCGCCCGCAGACATCAGCCCGGACGATCCGAGCCTGCTGCTGGGTCGGGAAACCTCGATCCTCGAATTCAACCGCCGGGTGCTTGCCCAGGCGTTGCGATCGGATGTGCCGCTGCTCGAGCGCCTGCGCTACATCTGCATCGTCTCGTCGAACATGGACGAATTCTTCGAGGTCCGCTTTGCGGATTACCTCGAGGCGTCCCGACTGCCCAACGCCGGCGTGTCCGACCGCGACGTGCAGGCCATCACCGCCGAAGCCCACCGGCTGATCGAAGAGCAGTACGCCGTCTTCAACGACGAGCTGATGCCGCTGCTCAAGCGCGAGGGCATCGAAATCCTCAACCACGTCGACCGCGACGAAGCGCAGCGTGAGTGGGTCGACCACTTCTTTCAAAAGCAGGTGCGACCGCTGCTGGTGCCCATCGGGCTCGACCCGTCGCACCCGTTTCCGCTGGTGGCGAACAAGGCGCTCAACTTCATCGTGAGACTGGGCGGCAAGGACGCCTTCGGCCGCGAGAACACCATCGCCATCGTGAAGGTGCCGCGGGTGCTGCCGCGGGTGATCCAGTTGCCCGACAAGCTGCTGCCCGGCAAGCAGGCCTTCGTGTTGCTGACCAGCGTGATCCGTGCCCACCTCGGCGAGTTGTTCCCGGGACGCGAGGTCGAGGCGTTCTCGCAGTTCCGCGTGACGCGCGACTCCGACCTCGAGGTCGATGAGGACGACGTCAAGAACCTGCGCCAGGCGTTGCGCTCGGGGCTCAGCTCGCGTCACTTCGGTCAGGCGATTCGCCTGGAAGTGGTCAACACCTGCCCGGCATCGCTGTCGGAATTCCTGCTGCGCCAGTTCGACCTTCCCGAGGGCGCGCTGTACCGGGTCAACGGGCCGGTGAACCTGGTGCGTCTGAACCAGCTGATCGAC
>CAIVGK010000223.1 GCA_903905475.1 uncultured Burkholderiales bacterium
ACTTCGAGTGGGGCAACCGATCGGCCTCGATGGCCTGTTGCATTGCTTTCATCGGGTCTTCGTCCACGGCGTCGGCCTCTGAGGCTGCGGCCTCGGCGGCATCGGCCGCATCGGTGGCGGTCTGCATCTGTCGCAAGGCGGTGTCGGCATCGATCCGCGGTGCCGTGTCGCTGGTTCGCGATACCACCCCCGGAAAGCTGATGATGACCGCCACCATCGCCAGCTGGATCAGCACGAACGGGATCGCACCGCGGTAGATCTGGCCGATGGTGACCGGAGCCGTTTTCTTGCCGGTGACCACATCGCGGTACTCGATCTCGGGCGCGACGCTGCGCAGGTAGAACAAGGCGAAGCCGAACGGCGGGTGCATGAACGAGGTCTGCATGTTCACCGCCAGCAGCACGCCAAACCACACCAGATCGATGCCCAGCGAGGCCGCCACCGGTGCGAGCAGCGGCACCACGATGAAGGCGAGCTCGAAGAAATCAAGGAAGAAGGCCAGCCCGAAGATCAGCAGGTTGACCACGATCAGGAAGCCCAGCGCACCTCCTGGCAGCGACACCAGCAGGTGCTCGACCCACTTCGGGCCATCCACGGCCTGGAACGCCAGACTGAACACCGTGGAGCCGATCAGGATGAACATCACGAAGCACGACAGGCGAACGGTGCTCTCCATGGCCTGACGCATCAGTGGCAGGCTGAGCCGGCGGTTGGCCAGGGCGATGATCAGCGCGCCCACCGCACCCATGGCACCCCCTTCGGTGGGTGTGGCAATGCCCAGGAAGATCGTGCCGAGCACCAGGAAGATCAGCGCCAGCGGTGGCACCAGCACCACCGCGACCCGCCAGAACAGCCGGGCTCGCGCCAGACGACCGGCCGGCGCAGCGCCGCTCGAAAGCGGTTTGCCCCACGAGCGCGCCTCGGGCGGCAGCGCCGGCACCCATTGCGGACGAACCAGACTGATCACCGCCACGTAGACCACGTACATGCCTGTGAGCAGCAGCGACGGCACCAGCGCGCCCTGGTACAGATCGCCCACCGATTGACCGAGCTGATCGGCCAGCACGATCAGCACCAGCGACGGCGGGATGATCTGCGCGAGCGTGCCCGATGCGGCGATGACGCCGGCGGCCAGGCGGCGGTCGTAGCCGTAGCGCAGCATGATGGGCAGCGAGATCAGGCCCATCGAGATGACCGATGCGGCGACCACGCCGGTGGTGGCCGCAAGCATTGCCCCCACGAAGATCACCGCGTAGGCCAGGCCACCCCGCACCGGTCCGAACAGCTGACCGATGGTGTCGAGCAGGTCCTCGGCCATGCCCGAGCGCTCGAGGATCAGGCCCATGAAGGTGAAGAACGGGATCGCCAGCAGCGTGTCGTTCTGCATGATCCCGAAGATGCGCAGCGGCAGCGCTTGCATCAGCGAGGCTGGCATCAGCCCCAGCTCGATGCCCACCAGCGCGTAGAACAAGCCGCACGCGCCGAGCGAGAACGCCACCGGAAAGCCCACCAGCAGGAACACCACCAGCGAGGCGAACATGACGGGTGCCATGTTCGCGGCGAGCAGCTCGATCATGGTGAGCGCTCCGGGTGGGGCGCCGAGCTCGCCAAGGCGCTCGTCGGCGGTGTGCCAGTGTTGTTGCCGCGACCACCGCCCGAGGGAGCCGGCAGCCGGCCACGCAAGTGACCGATGCGCTTGATCAACTCAGACAGCCCTTGCAGCCCGAGCAACCCGAAACCCAGCGGCACCAGGGCCAACACCGGCCAACGCACGAGGCCGCCCGCGTTGCTCGAGACTTCGCCGCTGACAAAGGCGCGCACGACCAGCGGCCACGACAGCGAGATCACCACCGTCACCAGCGGCAACAGAAAAACGAGCAAGCCGAACACCTCGATCCACGACCGCGTGCGCGCTGAAAAGCGTGACGACAGGACATCGATGCGCACGTGGTCCTGGGTGAGCAAGGTGCGGCCTGCCGCCAGCAAGAACACCGCCGCGAACAGGTACCACTGGATCTCGAGAAAGGCGTTGGAGCTGTGGTTGGACAGCTTGCGAACGAGCGCATTGCCCGCGCTGATCAGCACGGCGGCCAGCACCAGCCAGGACACGGCTCGACCGACGGCCTCATTGAGGCGGTCAATGAGACGCGACAGCCCGAGCATGGCGCGGTCAGGCCTTCAGGCCAGCTGGGCGGCTTGAAACAGTTTTCCGCAGCGCGTGCCGGTGCGGCAAAACGCCACGACAGGCTTGGGCAGGGTGCTCACCAGGGCACGGAACTGCGCCACCTCTTCGGCACTTTGCACCGCCGGGTTCACCGGCTGGTAGACATAGGCCAGGCCCGCGGCCAAAGCCGCCGACTGCATCGAAGCGCTCGTGGGTTGGTCCGGACCCCCCTCGTGATCGGGGCGGTTGTTGATGACGCTCTTGAAGCCGGCATGGGCCAGCTCGGCCATCGCGGATTCGTCGAGTTGCGGGGCGACGCTGAGGTCGGCGCTCAGTGGGCGCAGTGGAGGCAGGCTCAAGGGAAATCTCCTTGGATCGGTCGTGTCAACCCGCCAGGGCCTGCTTCACGGTGGCAGACACCAGGCCCATGTCGGCCTTGCCGGCCAGCCGGGCCTTGACGGCGGCCATCACCTTGCCCATGTCGCCGGGACCGGTGGCACCCAGTTCGCTCACGATGGCGCGCACTTCAGCGGTGACTTCATCGGCGCTGAGGCGTTGCGGCAAATAGCCTTCGAGCACCAGCAGTTCTGCGGTTTCCTTGTCGACCAGATCCGTGCGACCCGCCGAGGCGAACTGCGAGATCGAATCCTTGCGCTGCTTGATCAGCTTGTCGACGATGGCCACCACCGCAGCATCGTCCAGCACCACGCGCTCATCGACCTCGCGCTGCTTGCAAGCAGCCAGCAAACCGCGGATCGTCAACAGGCGAGGCGCATCCTTGGCGCGCATCGCGGTCTTCATGTCCTCGGTGATTTGGTCTTTCAGCGTCATGGTCGGCAGGCTCGATCAAGGGTTGCAAAGAAAAAGCCCGCGGTGAGCGGGCCCTTTGGTACTGCGAAGAGGCTGATCAGAACAGCTTCTTGGGCAGTTGCATGCTGCGCACGCGCTTGTAATGACGCTTGACGGCCGCGGCCTTCTTGCGCTTGCGCTCGGCGGTCGGCTTTTCGTAGAACTCACGAGCCCGCAGGTCGGTCAGCAAGCCCAGTTTCTCGATGGTGCGCTTGAAGCGACGCAGTGCCACGTCGAACGGCTCGTTTTCTTTCACGCGAATCGTAGTCATGTATCGAAAAAGTCCAGATTGAAGGCGCCGAGTGCGCGAAGCCCGAGATTCTAACCAGTGACTGCCGGCTTGGCAACGCTTTGTGCACAAGCCGCTGCACTGGCCCACGCCCACTGGAAGTTGTAGCCGCCGAGCCAGCCCGTGACATCCACCACTTCGCCGATGAAATGGAGCCCGGCAACACGCTTGCTTTCGAGCGTGGTCGAGTGGAGTTCTCGGGTGTCAACGCCGCCCGACGTGACCTCGGCCTTGCGGTAGCCCTCGGTGCCGTTGGGCGTCAGGCTCCAGCGCTTGAGGCTCGCGGCCAGCGTCGCCAGGTCGCGATCGCGCACCTCGGGCATCGACCGGTCCTCCACCTCGGGGTGGCTGGCGAGCCAGGTGTCAGCCAGACGCCGGGGCAGCCATTCGGCCAGTTCGTTGCTCAGCTTGCGCCGTGAATTGGACTTGGCCGCGGCCAGCACGGATGGCAGATCGTGGCGCGGCACGAGATCCAGATCCAGCGGCGTGCCAGGGCGCCAGTAGGTCGAAATCTGAAGCACGGCCGGACCGCTCAGCCCGCGATGGGTGAACAGCACATCCTCGGCAAATTCGCCGCGCGTCTTGCCGCTGCCGGTGGAAACCACCGCTTCGACGGACAGGCCCGCCAGCGCGACGAACGGCTGCCACGCCGCGGCATCGAAGGTCAACGGCACCAGCGCCGGGCGAGGCTCGATGAGCTTGTGGCCGAACTGGCGCGCCAGCCGGTGCCCGAAATCGGTGGCGCCGATCTGCGGGATCGACAGCCCGCCGGTGGCGATCACCAGTTGCGCTGCGCGCACCGGCCCGCGGTCGGTGCCGATCTCGAAGCCGCTGGTGCCGTGAGTGACTTCGCCCACTGCGCAGGGCTGCCAGCGCGTCACGCCACCCGCTTCGCACTCGCGCAGCAGCATGCGGATGATGTCTTCGCTGGACTCATCGCAAAACAGCTGGCCCTTGTGCTTTTCGTGGAAGGCGATGCGGTGGCGCTGCAGCAGCGCGATGAAATCCTCTGGCGTGTAGCGCGCCAGCGCCGAGCGGCAAAAGTGCGGATTGGCCGACACGAACTGTGCCGGCGTGGTGTCGCGGTTGGTGAAGTTGCAGCGCCCGCCGCCCGAGATGCGAATCTTCTCGGCCACACGCTCGGCGTGGTCGATGAGCAGCACGCGCGCGCCAAGCTGGCCGGCGATGGCCGCGCAGTGCAGCCCGGCGGCGCCGGCCCCGATGACCACCGCGTCGAAGTGCGGCATCAATGAACGCCCCGTAGCGAGCCCTGTAGCAAGACGCGTTTCAATACATCAGCCTGTCGGGTCGGATGTCGTTCAGGATGGTGGTGGCGATCTCTTCGATGGACTTGTGGGTCGACGACAGCCAGGCGATGCCTTCGCGGCGCATCATGGTTTCGGCCTCACGCACCTCGAAGCGGCAGTTTTCGAGCGATGCGTATTTGCTGTCGGGGCGACGTTCGGTGCGAATCTGGTTGAGCCGCACCGGATCGATCGTCAGCCCGAAGCACTTGCCCTTGTGCGGCGCGAGGCATGGCGGGATGTGACCTCGGTCGAAGTCTTCCGGGATCAGCGGGTAGTTGGCGGCCTTGATGCCGTGCTGCATCGCGAGGTAGAGCGACGTGGGCGTCTTGCCGCTGCGGCTCACGCCCACCAGGATGACGTCGGCCGTGGCGAGGTTCTTCGACGACTGGCCGTCATCGTGCGCCAGCGAAAAGTTGATGGCTTCGATCCGGTTGGTGTATTCCTGGCTTTTCGAGACATCGGTGAACCGCCCCACGCGGTGGTTGGACGTCACCCCGAACTCGGCTTCCAGCGGCTCGATGAAGGTGTTGAACAAGTCGAGCACCAGGCCCTTGCACTGCTCTTTGACGATGGCTTGCACTTCGGGGTCGATCAGCGTGACGAAGACCACCGGGCGGCGCCCTTCGAGGTCCGCCGAATGGTTGATTTCACGAACCACCTGGTGCGCCTTGTCGACGGTGTCGATGAAGGGGCGCCGAACGTGGTGCGGTCGGATCGAAAACTGGTTCAGGATCGAGTTGCCGAAGGTCTCGGCGGTGATGCCTGTGCCATCGGAAACAAAGAAGATCGTGCGGTTCGGCATCGGGCATCGCTCGCGTGAAAAGGCTGCCGGATGATAGGGAATTCGACCGTAAACTCATTTCGCGTCCCCCCACGACTCCCATGCGAGCTCCCCAACCTGCGCCCGCAGACGCCGACAGCGTCTCTGGGGCGTTCAGTGAACAGCCCTCGAAGCATGGCTCGGGCTGTGGCTTGTCGTGGCACGGGACACCGGTTTTTTCACTTTTCGGAGCTCTCCCATGTCAACCCAGCCACTGGCGACCGCCCTGGTCGTGCCGTTCGATGCCTTGAGGATGACCGACGTCGAGTCGGTTGGCGGCAAGAACGCCTCTCTCGGCGAGATGATCAGCCAGCTGTCCGCCACCGGCGTGCGGGTTCCCGGGGGCTTTGCGACCACCGCGCATGCGTTTCGCCAGTTCCTCGCCCATGACGGTCTGGCCTTGCGCATCGAGCAGCGCCTGTCCACGCTCAACACCGAAGACGTGCGCGCACTGGCTGAAGCCGGCGCGCAAATCCGTCAGTGGATCGAGGACACGCCGTTTCCGGCCGATCTCGATGGCGACATCCGTTGTCACTTCGAATCGCTGAGCGCGGGCAACCCCGGCGCCTCGTTTGCCGTGCGCTCATCGGCCACCGCCGAAGACCTGCCCGATGCCAGCTTCGCCGGCCAGCAGGAGACCTTCCTCAACGTGGTGGGCATCGACGAGGTGCTGCACAAGATGAAGGAGGTGTTCGCCAGCCTCTACAACGACCGCGCCATCAGCTACCGCGTCCACAAGGGCTTCGCGCATGCCGACGTGGCCTTGTCGGCCGGCGTGCAGCGCATGGTGCGCTCCGACCTCGGCGCGGCCGGCGTGATGTTCACCATCGACACCGAAAGCGGCTTCAAGGACGTGGTGTTCATCACCTCGAGCTACGGCCTCGGTGAAACCGTGGTGCAAGGCGCCGTCAACCCGGACGAGTTCTACGTGCACAAGCCTTCGCTGCGCGCCGGCCGCCAGGCCGTCATCCGGCGCAATCTGGGCTCCAAGCTGATCAAGATGGAGTTCGCCAGCGCTGCCGACCGTGCCGCCAGCGGCAAGCTGGTGACCACCGTGGACACCGCGCCCGAACAACGCAACCGCTACTCGCTGAGCGATGCCGATGTGACCGAGCTGGCGCAGTACGCGCTGATCATCGAGGCGCACTACGGCCGAGCGATGGACATCGAGTGGGGCAAGGATGGCGGCGACGGCAAGCTCTACATCCTGCAAGCCCGTCCCGAGACCGTGAAAAGCCAGTCCGAGGGCAAGGTCGAGCAGCGCTACCAGCTCAAGGGCACCGGCACCGTGCTGGCCGAAGGCCGCGCCATCGGTCAGCGCATCGGCACCGGCCCCGTGCGCATCGTGCACAGCCTGGCCGACATGGACACCGTGCAGCCCGGCGACGTGCTGGTCACCGACATGACCGACCCCAACTGGGAGCCGGTGATGAAGCGCGCCAGCGCCATCGTCACCAACCGTGGCGGGCGCACCTGTCACGCGGCCATCATCGCCCGCGAGCTGGGCGTGCCGGCGGTGGTCGGTTGCGGTGACGCCACCGAATCGCTCAAGGACGGCGCGCTGGTCACCGTGGCGTGCTCCGAGGGCGACACCGGCTACATCTACGACGGCCTGCTCGAAACCGAGATCAGCGATGTGGTGCGCGGCGAGCTGCCGGACTGCCCGATCAAGATCATGATGAACGTGGGCAACCCGCAGCTCGCGTTCGACTTCGCGCAGATGCCCAACAGCGGCGTCGGTCTGGCGCGGCTCGAGTTCATCATCAACAACAACATCGGCGTCCACCCGAAGGCGATCCTCGACTACCCGAACATCGACCCCGACCTGAAGAAAGCGGTCGAATCGGTGGCGCGTGGTCACGCATCGCCACGCGCGTTCTACGTCGACAAGCTCGTCGAAGGCATCGCCACCATCGCGGCGGCGTTCTGGCCCAAGCCGGTGATCGTTCGCCTGAGCGACTTCAAGAGCAACGAGTACCGCAAGCTGATCGGCGGCTCACGCTACGAGCCCGAGGAAGAAAACCCGATGCTGGGCTTTCGTGGCGCGTCGCGCTACATCAGCGAGGCTTTTGGTGAGGCCTTCGCGATGGAATGCGAAGCGCTCAAGCGCGTGCGCGGCGACATGGGCCTGACCAACGTCGAAATCATGATTCCGTTCGTGCGCACGCTGGGCCAGGCGCAGCGCGTGACCGAGATGCTCGCCGAGCGCGGACTCCAGCGCGCCGCGCTGGGCGGCACCGACGGGCTGCGCCTGATCATGATGTGCGAGGTGCCGAGTAACGCCATCCTGGCCGAGCAGTTCCTCGAGTTCTTCGACGGCATGTCGATCGGCTCGAACGACCTGACGCAGCTCACGCTGGGTCTGGACCGCGACTCCGGCCTCGAGTTGCTGGCCCGTGATTTCGACGAGCGCGACCCGGCTGTCAAGGCGCTGATCTCCAAGGCGATCGCGGCGTGTCGCGCCGCGGGCAAGTACATCGGCATTTGCGGTCAGGGCCCGAGCGATCACCCCGACTTTGCCGACTGGCTGGCCGATCAAGGCATCTTGTCGATTTCGCTCAACCCGGACACGGTGGTCGAGACCTGGCAGCGTCTGGCCAGGCGCTGATGCGCCAAGGGGCCTCGGCGATGAATTCGTTCAAGCTTCCTTGGATGCGGGCCGTGTCGCAGCGCGCGTCGCGCGTTGCCGCATGAAGTTCGCCGAGTTCCACGCCGGGCAGGTCATTGAGGCCGGCCCGTGCAGCGTGTCTGCGGAGGAGATCGTCGGCTTTGCAACAGAGTTCGACCCTCAGTGGTTCCACACCGACCCCGAAGCGGCAGCGCGAGGGCGCTTTGGCGGGCTCATCGCGAGCGGCTGGCAAACCTGCGGCATGGCGATGCGTCTGGCGGCCGATGCCATGCTGCAGGACTCGAACGCCGTTGCCAGCCCGGGGCTGGCGTACGTGAAGTGGCCGCATCCCGTGCGGCCGGGCGATCAGCTGCGCCTGCGCGCCGAAGTGCTGGACACCCGCACATCGAGCAGCCGGCCTGATCTGGGCATCCTGCGCTGGCGCTGGCAACTGTTCAACCAGCTCGACATCGAGGTCCTCGACCTTGAGGCCACCACCCTGTTCGATCTGGCACGGGGCTCGGCCGACGCTTGAGTGTGGCTGCGGTCGCCTGACGCGGCGCAGGCGGCTGCGAGGCCCGTCTGGCGTACCCGCCGTGAGACTAGCTTTGCGGTGATCTCGGGCGCGGCGACGACCCAGCCATCCAGTCGAAGAACCGGGCCCGGTGTCGTGCGTCAAACCAAGCCGTCAAACGGCAGCACGTCGACGTCGTCGCCCGCTTCGACGTGGCCTTGGTCGTGCGGCAGCACGATCAGGCCGTTGGCCAGACTCATGCTGCGCAAGATGCCCGATCCCTGCGAGCCGGTGAGCGCGACCTGCCAGCGGCCATCGGCGCCGCGGCTCACGATGCCGCGCTGGTATTCGGTGCGACCGGGCCGCTTGCGCATCGCCGTCGTGGTCGCTGCGCGCAGCATCGGCAAGGGGCTTGCGGCAGCACCGCTCATGGCAAGCACGGCGTCGCGCACGAACGCATAGAAAGTCACCATCACCGCCACCGGGTTGCCCGGCAGTCCGAACAGGATCGCTTGATGGCCGCCGCTTTCGATGCGGCCCAGCGCCAAGGGCCGGCCGGGGCGCATGGCGAGCTTCCAGAACAGCACCTCGCCGAGTTTCGCCATCACCGCTCGGGTGTGGTCGGCTTCGCCCACGCTGACGCCGCCTGAGGTGATCACGGCGTCGGCGCACTCGGTGGCCTGGCGCAAGGCGGCTTCGAGCGACGCCGCGTCATCGCTCACGATGCCCATGTCGATCGGCTCGACGCCCAGTCGCTTCAGCATGCCCCACAGCGTGTAGCGGTTGCTGTCGTAGAGACACCCCGCCTCGAGCGTCTGGCCGAGCGAGCGCAGCTCGCTGCCGGTGGAAAAGAAGGCCACCCGCAGCGTCCGCACCACCGGCACGTCCGCGAAGCCGAGCGAGGCGATCAGGCCCAGATCGGCCGGCCGCAGCAGCCGTCCGGCTTGCAGCGCCGCCTCGCCGCAGCGCAGGTCTTCGCCCGCCAGACGCCGGTTGTCGCCGGCGCGCACGACACCGGCCGGCAGCATCACCGTGCCGTCGTCGGCCAGTTGCACGAGTTCTTGTGGCACCACGGTGTCCAGGCCGGGTGGCATCACCGCGCCGGTCATGATGCGCACGCACATCCCGGCCGCCACGCTGCCAGCAAACGGCTGCCCGGCGAGTGCCTTGCCGGCCACGCGCAAGTGGTTCGGCACGCCGGCTGTGAGGTCGCCCGCGCGCAAGGCGTAGCCGTCCATCGCCGAGTTGTCGTGCGCGGGCACGTTGATGGGTGACACGATGTCGCGGGCCAGCACGCGCCCCAGGGCGTTCTTGAGCGGCACGCTGTCGGTTTCGCTCACCCGCGGCACCAGCCGGGCGATGAAGGCTTGCGCAGCGGCCACGCTCAGCGATTCGGTGTCGTAGCCGTCGATGTGCGCGGCGATGTCGTGCATGCGGGTCATGGTGGTGCTCGGGTGTCAGCCACGGGCTGCAGCGCTTGCAGTTCCTCGTGGGTGTTGGCGTTGGCAAACGCCGATGCGTCGTCGAACACGACCCAGGCGCAGCCGTTCGACTCAGCCCAGCGCTGTGGCTTGCGTTGACCTGCAGCGGTGAAGTCGAGCAGGCTTTGCCGCAGGTCGCGGGCCATGAGGCAAAACACCGGCTGCGGCTGCACGCCGGTGGTGCTTCGGGTGGCCGCCATGGCCAGAGGCACATCCCGGGCGATCAGCTCCGCGGCGAGTCGCGCCACCAGATCGAGCGGGAAGTTCGGCGTGTCGCACGGCACGGTCATCAGGTACGGCGTGGCGCAGTGCTCGAGCCCGGCGAGGAAGCCACCCAACGGGCCGGGGTGATCGGGGAGCGAATCCGGATGCACCGGCACACCGAACGACTGATAGGCGTCCAGATGGCGACTGGCGTTGATCGCCACGCGGCCCACCTGCGGTGACAGTCGGCGCATCGCATGCAGCGCGAGTGGCACGCCGGCGTGCAGTTGCAAGCCCTTGTCGACGCCACCCATGCGGCTGCCCCGGCCGCCGGCCAGCACCCATCCGGTGATGTCGGCTCGTTCGATCATGGTCGGCGCACGCTGCATGGGGCTGCCCAGACGTCCACCGGGAACAGGTTCATCTCAGCCACCGATATAGTGCATCTCGATGCGCCGCACGCCCGAATCCGGGGTGGCTGCACCGCTGCCGCGCAGTTCGGAATAGCGGTCGTCGCGTTGGCCCCAGATCTGAGCGACGGTGCTGGCGATGTGCTCATCGTCGCAACCGCTGCGCAACAGCGTGCGCAAATCGTGGCTCTGGTGCGCGAACAAGCACAGGAACACCCGGCCCTCGGTCGACAGCCGCAAGCGGGTGCAGTCGCGGCAAAACGACTGGGTCACGCTGCTGATCACGCCGATCTCGCCGGCGCCGTCGCGGTAGCGCCAGCGCTGCGCGGTTTCGCCGATTTCGGTGGGGCCCAGCGCCTCGAGCGGGTACCGCGCGTGGATGAGCGAGATGAGCTCGGCCGAGGGCAGCACCTCGTCCATGCGCCAGCCGTTGGTGGTGCCCACATCCATGAACTCGATGAAGCGCACGATGGCACCCGAGCCGCGAAAGTGCTCGACCATCGGCAGGATCTGGCTGTCGTTGGTGCCGCGCTTGACCACCATGTTGATCTTGATCGGCGCGAAGCCGGCCCGCTCGGCTGCGGCGATGCCTTCGAGCACATCGGCCACCGGAAAGTCGACGTCGTTCATGCGCCGAAAGATCGTGTCGTCGATGGCATCGACGCTCACCGCGATGCGGCTCAGTCCGGCGTCGCGCAAGGCCTGCGCTTTTTTCGCCAGCACCGAGCCGTTGGTGGTGAGCGTGAGGTCGACCGCCTGGCCCTCGGGTGTGCGCAACTCGCTGAGCATGCGCACGAGGTGCTCAAGGTCCTTGCGCAGCAGCGGCTCGCCGCCGGTGAGCCGGATCTTGCGCACCCCCTGAGCCACCAACACGCGCGCCAGCCGGGTGATCTCCTCGAAGCTCAGCAGGTCCTTGTGGGCGAGGAAGGCATGGCGGCGGTCGAACACCTCCTTGGGCATGCAGTAGCTGCAGCGGAAATTGCAGCGATCGGTGACCGAGATGCGCAGATCGCGCAGCGGCCGGCCCAGTCGATCAGCCAACCGGCCCGGGGGTGCGACGGTGTTCATCGCGCCATTGTGCGGGCTGATTCGCCCGCAAATGCAGCGCAGCCCCGAGGGTGGACCGTGACGGACGCGCTCGAACCGAGGTCAGCGCCCCGAGGCGGGATCGGCCAGCGGCGCCAGATCCGCCGAGGCGCTGGCGCGGCGCGCGCCCGTGAAGCGCTTGTTCCAGTAGGCAAAGCGCATGTCATCGACACGCACGGTGGCGCCGGTGTGAGGGGAATGGATGAACTTGCCGTCCCCGATGTAGATGCCCACGTGCGAAAACGTGCGCCGCAAGGTGTTGAAAAACACCAGGTCCCCAGGACGCAACTCGTCGCGCCGGACCTCGATCAGGCTGTCGGCCTTGGCTTGATCGTCAGCCCGCCGGGGCAGCACCAACCCCAGGCTCATCTCGAAGATGTGGCGCGTGAACCCGCTGCAATCGAAACCGCCGGCCTCGCCCGACCCGCCCAGGCGGTACGGCACGCCCAGAAAGTTCATCGCGGTGATGACCATGTCGGACGCGCCATCGCGAAACTTTTGCGCCAGGTTGGGGGCGGACTGCGTGCTTTCGGCCGGGATCAGGCCGCGTTCGAGCAACAAACGCGACACCGCATCGAGCCGGTCGTCGGGCGCCGCGGTGGCTGGCAATGGCGCCACGATGACCGCGCAAACCAAGCCCAAGGCCCGCAGCCAGTGCAAGCCGCGCGCGCCGAACCCACAAGTCGAGCGGCGCAGCAGTGGGCGTTGGGGCATACAGGGCAGGATAGGCGACGCTCGCGCGCCGCGTCAATGCGATCGCGCCGCTTTGTCAGCGAGCTGAAATCCCGCGGTGCGAACATCCGTGCTTCAGTCAGACAGCAGCCACTGTCACCTCTCGAATCAGGAAGAACCCATGTTCAAAGCGCTCTTGCTGGAAAAAACAGAGTCCGCCTTCTGCGCGGCGGTGAAGCCCGTTGACGAGGCCCAGCTGCCTGACGGCGATGTGCTGGCCAGCGTGGCGCACTCCACGCTCAACTACAAGGACGGCCTGGCCATCACCGGGCGTGGGCCGGTGGTGCGTGCCTGGCCGATGGTGGCCGGCATCGATGGCGCGGGCACCGTGCTGGAAAGCACCCACCCGAAATGGCAGGCCGGCGACCGCTTCATCCACAACGGCTGGGGCCTGGGCGAAACGCGCTGGGGTTGCCTGGCCGAGCGTGCCCGCTTGAAGGGTTCGTGGCTCGTCAAGCTGCCGCGCACGCTGACCACCCGTCAGGCGATGGCGCTGGGCACCGCCGGCTACACCGCGATGCTCAGCGTGTTGGCGCTCGAGCGCCACGGCCTGCGCCCCGGTGACGGCGAGGTGCTGGTGACCGGCGCCACCGGTGGGGTGGGCAGCGTGGCGACGATGCTGCTGGCGGGGCTGGGCCACCACGTGGTGGCCGCCACCGGCAAGACCCACGAGGCCGATTACCTGATGCGGTTGGGCGCGGCGGCGGTGATCGACCGCGCCGAGTTGTCCGCGCCGGGCAAGCCGTTTCAAAAGGAGCGCTGGTCGGGTGTGATCGATGCCGTGGGCAGCCACACGCTGGCCAATGCGCTCGCGCAGACCCGCCACGGCGGGGTGGTGGCGGCGTGCGGGCTGGCGCAAGGCTCCGATCTGGCGACCACCGTCATGCCTTTCATCCTGCGCGGCGTGACGCTGGCCGGCATCGACAGCGCGACGGCACCGATGCCGCTGCGCATCGAGGCCTGGGACCGGCTGGCCGAGGAGGTCGATCGCAACGCGCTCGAAGACATGGTCGAAGACATCACGCTGGAAGACTGCATCGCGCGCGCTCAAGATCTGATGGACGGGCGGGTGCGTGGCCGCCTCGTGGTGTCGATCGGGTGAATCCCTGCGCGCCACGGCCCCCCGCCGTAGAGTCGGCCTGTCGCGGTCCGAAGCGCTCGGTTCATCGAGCACCGCAGACACCTTCAAGAAAGCCTTCCATGATCAAGCGCGTCTTGTCCCTCTTCGCCGTGTTCGTGTGGGTTTCGATGGGCTCGCCAGCCTGGGCCGAACCGCACCAGGACACCATCAGCGTGTTCAAGAACGCCGGCCAGAGCAGCCGCTTTTTCAAGAGCGCCTACGGCTATGCGGTGTTTCCCACGGTGGGCAAGGGCGGCTTTGGCATTGGCGGCGCCTACGGCACGGGTCGGGTGTACCGGCAGGGCGCCTACATCGGTGATGCGTCGATGGCCCAGGTGACCATCGGCTTGCAACTCGGCGGCCAGAGCTACAGCCAGATCGTCTTCTTCGAGGACAAGCGCGCGCTCGACGAATTCACCAGCGGCAACTTCGAGTTCGGCGCCGAAGCGTCGGCCGTCGCCCTCACGGCCGCGGCCGGTGCCAAGGCCAACACCGCCGGTCACTCGGCGGGCATGAGCGGCGGCGAGAACGATGCCAAGACGGTCGGCCGCTACGTCAAGGGCATGGCCACGTTCACCGTGGTCAAGGGCGGACTGATGTACGAAGCCTCGATCGGTGGCCAGAAGTTCAGCTACCAGGCGCGCTGATTCCGGCGAGTGCGTGACCGTTCCATGAAAGGAAGCCCGCTTTGACCCACCCCCAAACGCTTCATCAGCGATCGCTCACCGAGCGCGACGCGTTCTGGGCCGAGCAAGCGGCGCTGATCGACTGGCACCGGCCCTTCGACCAGGTCTGCGATTACAGCAACCCGCCATTTGCGCGCTGGTTCGTGGGCGGGCAGACCAACCTGTGCCACAACGCGGTCGACCGCCACCTGGCCGCGCGCGCCGATCAGCGCGCGCTCATCTGGGTGTCGAGCGAGACCGATCAGGAGGTGATCTACAGCTTTCGCGAGCTGCACGCCGAGGTCCAGCGCATGGCCGCGGTGCTGCTGTCACTGGGCGTGGAGCGCGGCGACCGGGTGCTGATCTACCTGCCGATGGTGCCGCAGGCGGTCTTTGCGATGCTGGCTTGCGCGCGCATCGGTGCGATCCATTGCGTGGTGTTCGGCGGCTTTGCCAGCGCCAGTCTGGCCACCCGCATCGACGATGCGCGGCCGGTGGTGATCGTCAGCGCCGATGCCGGCAGCCGCTCGGGCAAGGTGATCGCCTACAAGCCGCTGCTCGACGAGGCCCTGCGCCTGGCGGCCCACCCGCCGGCCAAGGTGCTGCTGGTCGACCGCGGCCTGTGCCCGATGGATCGGGTGCCCGGACGCGACGAGGACTACGCGGCGCTGCGCGAGGCACACCTTGATGCCGTGGTGCCGTGTGTCTGGGTCGACGCCACGCACCCGAGCTACACGCTGTACACCAGCGGCACCACCGGCAAGCCCAAGGGCGTGCAGCGCGACACCGGCGGCTATGCGGTGGCTCTGGCGGCGAGCATGAAGCACATCTTTGACGGACGGGCCGGCGAGACGTTCTTCAGCGGCAGCGACATCGGCTGGGTGCTCGGGCACAGCTACATCGTCTATGGCCCGCTGATCGCCGGCATGGGCACCATCCTCTTCGAGGGTCTGCCCACCCGGCCCGACGCCGGCATCTGGTGGCGCCTGGTCGAACGGCACCAGGTGTCGGTGATGTTCACCTCGCCCACGGCGATCCGGGTGCTCAAGAAGTCCGACCCCAAGTACCTCACCGAATACGACCTGAGTTCGCTGCGCCAACTCTTCCTGGCGGGCGAGCCGGTCGATGTGCCCACGTCGAGCTGGATTTCCAACGCGCTGGGCAAGCCCGTCGTCGACAACTACTGGCAAACCGAGACCGGTTGGCCGATCCTCGCTCTCAGCCTGGGCACCGAGGCTGGGAGCACGAGGCCGGGCAGCCCGGGCTTTGCCGTGTATGGCTACCACGTGCGCATCGTCGACGAGGTGAGCGGCAAGGAGCTCACCGTGGCGAACCAGAAGGGCGTGCTGACCATCGATGGCCCGCTGCCCCCGGGCTGCATGCAAACCGTGTGGCGTGACGACGGGCGGTTCATCAAGACTTACTGGAGCCAGGAGCCGGACCGCTGGGTCTACAACACCTTCGACTGGGGGCTGCGCGATGAGGATGGCTACTACTTCATCCTCGGGCGCACCGACGATGTGATCAACGTGGCCAGTCACCGCATCGGTACCCGCGAGATTGAGGAGGTTGTCGCCAGCCACGCCGCCGTCGCCGAGGTGGCCGTGGTCGGCGTGGCCGATGCGGTGAAGGGCCAGGTTCCCATGGCATTCGCGGTGCTCAAGGACCAGGCCAAGGCGGACAGCCCGGACGCGTCGCGTCAACTCGAGGCCGAACTGATGAAGCTCGTCGACACGCAACTCGGCGCGGTGGCCAGACCGGCGCGCGTGCTGTTTGTCGGTTTGCTGCCCAAGACCCGTTCGGGCAAGCTGCTGCGGCGCTCGATCCAGGCGCTTTGCGAACAGCGCGATCCCGGTGACCTGACGACCCTCGACGACCCGGAAGCGCTGCGGCAGATCACTGCTGCATTGGCGGGCTGATCACCCGGCGGCAAACACACCCCAAGGAGCGACCTCCTGAGGGGGATGGTCGAAGGCTCATGGGTTCAACAAACTGGCGGCTCCTCAACGATGTGGATGGCCGCCATGCCTGACTTCGAAACCCCTGTCTCCCGCCGCCATGCGCTGGTGGCGGTTGCCGGCCTGTGCGGTGCGGCGCCTTGGGCTGCCGCGCGCACCGCCGCCAATTCGAGCGCGCCGTCGATCGAGTTGCTGTCGAGCGCGCCGCTGGACGTCGATCCTGCCGGCCACCTGGTGAGCGAAAAGTTCGATGGCGTGCGCGCCGTCTGGGACGGGCACAGCCTGCGTTTTCGCAGCGGCCGCCCGATGGCGGCGCCGGCCTGGTTCACCGAAGGCTGGCCAGACGCCGCGCTGGACGGCGAGTTGTGGGGCGGGCGCGGCCGCTTTGATGTGACCTCGGCCAGCGTGCGGCGATCGGTGCCGGATGACGCCGAGTGGCGCGCGCTGCAGCTGATGGTGTTCGACTTGCCGGGCGCGGCGGGCAGCTTCGCGCAACGTGCGCAGCGCATCGAATCGCTGGTGCGCGGCGCGCCAACGGGCTCGCTCATGGCGGTGGATCAGGCCGAGCTGGCCGATCGCGCAGCCCTGCGATCCCGGCTCGATTCGGTGCTGCGCGGCGGCGGGGAAGGGCTGGTGCTGCACCGCGCCGACGCACCGTGGGCGGCCGGGCGCAGCACGGCGGTGCTCAAGCTCAAGCCGCTGCAAGACGCCGAAGCGCAAGTGCTCGCCTGCGAGGCCGGTCGCGGCAGGCTGACCGGTGTGATGGGCGCACTGCGCGTGCGCAACACATCCGGCATCGAGTTCCGCATCGGCAGCGGTTTCACCGACGCCGAGCGCCGCGATCCTCCCGCCGTGGGCAGTTGGGTGACGTACACCCACCGCGGTCACACCCCGTCGGGCGTGCCGCGTTTTGCGAGCTACTGGCGAGCGGCCGCGGCTGATCTGTGACGTGCTTTGGCGCTCAAAGCACCTCGCTGGCGAAGTCAGCCAGCCGCGAGCGTTCACCGCGGGCGAGCATGACGTGACCGCTGTGCGGCCAGCCCTTGAAGCGGTCGACCGCGTAGGTCAGGCCGGAGCTGCCTTCGGTGAGGTAGGGCGTGTCGATCTGCGCGAGGTTGCCCAGGCAGACGATCTTGGTGCCCGGACCGGCGCGGGTGATCAGCGTTTTCATCTGCTTGGGCGTGAGGTTTTGCGCCTCGTCGATCAGCACGAACTTGTTGAGGAAGGTGCGCCCGCGCATGAAGTTCAGGCTCTTGATCTTGATCTTGCTGCGCACCAGGTCGTTGGTGGCCGCGCGCCCCCATTCGCCGGCGCCGCCGTCGGTCTTGGACAGCACCTCGAGGTTGTCGTCGAGCGCGCCCATCCACGGGCTCATCTTTTCTTCTTCAGTGCCCGGCAGGAAGCCGATGTCTTCGCCCACCGGCACGGTCACGCGGGTGACGATGATCTCGGTGTAGCGGCGGTCGTCCATCACCTGGCTCAAGCCGGCGGCCAGCGTCATCAGCGTCTTGCCGGTGCCGGCGGTGCCGGTCAGCGTGATGAAGTCGCAGTCCGGGTCCATCAGCAAGTTGAGCGCGAAGTTCTGTTCGCGGTTGCGCGCGGTCACCCCCCACACCGCGTTCTTGGCGTGGGTGTATTCGCGCAGCGTGCGCAGCACGGCGGTCTTGCCGGTGATCTCGGTCACCTTGGCGTGCAGCGGCGCAGCGCCCGGCGCCTCGAGGTAGACGAACTGGTTGATCATCAGCGCGGGCACCATCGGGCCGCTGATGCGGTAATGGGTGAAGCCGCCCTGGTTCCAGCTTTCCATGGTCTTGCCGTGGCGATCCCAGAAGTCGGCTGGCAACTGCAGCACGCCGGTGTAGAGCAGGTCACCGTCGTCGAGCGTCTTGTCGTTGAAGTAGTCCTCGGCCGGCAGCCCCAGCGCGCGCGCCTTGATGCGCATGTTGATGTCCTTGGACACCAGCACCACCGGTCGCTCGGGCTGCTGATCGCGCAGCGCTTGCACCACGCCCAGGATCTGGTTGTCGGCCTTGCCTTGCGGCAAACCGGCCGGCAGCGTCACGTTGACCAGATTGGTCTGGAAGAACAGCTTGCCGGTGGCTTCGCGGTGTCCGGTTTGCGACAGCAGCAGGCCTTCACTCATGCCATTGATGTCGCGTGAGCTCATCTGCGCGGCCAGCGCATCGAGATCGCGGCTGACCTGACGTGCATTGCGCGCCACCTCGGTCATGCCCTTCTTGTGATCGTCGAGTTCCTCGAGCGTGATCATCGGCAGATACACGTCGTGCTCGTCGAAACGGAACAGACTCATCGGGTCGTGCATCAGCACGTTGGTGTCGAGCACGAACAGCTTGGCCGGACCGGTGCCGCGCGGCTTGGCGGTTCGTGTCTTTGGCTCGGGCCGTTCCGCTGGCGCAGGGCGGTGCGTCGCCAGAGGTGGCGTCGCCACGGGCACCAGTGTTCGCGCCTTGACAGGCTTCAGTGCGGCGACCGGTGCCGGCTCGGCCGGGGCGATGGCATGCGGCGCTCGTTTGCTTGGTTTGGGTGCGGGTTGCGACTCAAAGTCGACCACGGACAACTGGGCGGCACGTTTGGCAGGCGGCTTGGGAAGTGGCATGGGGCGGTGCAACAGTGAGGAGTCTGGAAAACAAGAAAGCCGCACAGGACCGAGTGCGGCTTTCAGGGTGGATGTGCGCGTTGTGAAGGTCGAGCATGAATCATTATGCACACGACATGGCGACAGTCGGGGCGCATTCACCGGGTTCAAAGCGCGCCGTGATCGGGCACAAAAAAGCCGGCGATGCAGCCGGCTTTTTGTGATGCGGGGCGTGCCCCGTCGAGCGCTGGATCAGGCGTCTTTTTGAAGCGCCTGGGCCGCGGCCAGCACTTCTTCGACGTGGCCAGCCACCTTGAGCCCGCGCCATTCGCCGCGCAGGACACCCGAGCCATCGATCAAGAACGTGCTGCGCTCGATGCCCTTGACCTTCTTGCCATACATGATCTTGTTCTTGACCACGCCGAACATGTGGCACAGCTTTTCTTCGGTATCGGCAATCAGCTCAAACGGCAGTTCGAGGTTTTGCTTGAACTTGTCGTGCGACGTCATGTTGTCGCGCGACACGCCGAACACCACCGCGCCAGCCTTCAGAAATTCCTTGTGGTGGTCGCGGAACTGCATGGCTTCGGTGGTGCAGCCAGGGGTGTTGTCCTTCGGGTAGAAGTACAGCACGACCGTCTGGTTGGCATAGGCCTGAGGAGTGAACTTCACCCCTCCGGTGGCGAGCGCTTCAAATTCCGGGAGGATCTTATTGAGTGCTGGCGTCATGAGTTTTCTAGGGAAGTCGCCAGCGCGGGCGTGGCCGACGATTATAGGATGAGCAAACGCCGTGCGGGCTGAATCGGCAACTTGAATCAGTGCTCGAACAGCAGCGCAGCCACCACTGCGCGGCCTTCGGCGAGCAGCACGTTGTAGGTTCGGCACGCCGCGGCGGTGTCCATCGACTCGAAACCGATGCCTTTTTCAATCAGCGCTCGCAAGCACGAAGGCGGCGCAAAGCGCATCCTGGCGCCGCTGCCAAAGATCACCAGCTCGGGCTCATGCCGCGCGAGTTCGGCAAAGTGATCGGCGCTGAGTTGCTCGAAGCGCTGCGCCGACCATGTCGCTACCGTGCCGCGCCACGGAACCACCACGCTGCTGGTGTGAGTGATGCCGTTGACCACCACGCCATCCCTGCCATGGCGGGCGATCGCGTTGGTGCCTTCGATGCGTTCTGCGTGCAGTTTCAAGCTCGTCAACTCCCAGGTCGTGCGGCGTAAAATTGTAGGCTTCGCGTCGCGCCGGCGCGGGTCTGGAGGCTTTTTCCGTGAAACCCATTGCCAAGTCGAGCAAGCTCGCCAACGTCTGCTACGACATCCGTGGTCCGGTGCTGGACAAGGCGCGGCAGATGGAAGAAGAAGGCCAGAAGGTCATCAAGCTGAACATCGGCAATCTGGCGGTGTTCGGCCTGGAGCCCCCCGAAGAGATCGTGCAGGACATGATCCGCAACCTGCCGCACAGCGCAGGCTACACCGACAGCAAGGGCTTGTTTGCGCCGCGCAAGGCGGTGGTGCACTACATGCAGGAAAAGCAGGTGCGCGGTGTGACGGTCGACGACGTCTTCCTCGGCAACGGGGCCTCCGAGCTCATCACCATGAGCATGAACGGCCTGCTCAACGACGGCGACGAGGTGCTGGTGCCGGCGCCCGATTACCCGCTGTGGACCGCCTCGGTGGTGCTGTCGGGTGGCACCGCGGTGCATTACCTGTGCGACGAGCAGTCGCAATGGCACCCCGACATCGCCGACATCCGCCGCAAGATCACGCCCCGCACGCGGGCCATCGTGATCATCAATCCGAACAACCCGACCGGCGCGCTGTACCCCGAAAGCGTCCTGCGCGACATCGTCGAGGTGGCGCGTGAGCACCAGCTCATCGTGTTTGCCGACGAGATCTACGACAAGACGCTGTTCGACGGCGAAACCCACACCAGCATCGCCTCGCTGGCCGACGACGTGTTCTTCGTTACCTTCAACGGCCTGAGCAAGAACTACCGCTCGTGCGGCTACCGCGCGGGCTGGATGGTGGTGTCGGGCGCCAAGGCGCGTGCTGCCGACTACATCGAAGGGCTGAACATGCTCGCGTCGATGCGGCTGTGCTCGAACACGCCGGGCCAGTTGGCGATCCAGACCGCGCTGGGCGGCCACCAGAGCATTCGCGAGCTGGTCGCACCCGGCGGGCGGTTGTGCCGCCAGCGCGATCTGGCCTACGAGATGCTGAACGAGATTCCGGGCGTCAGCGTGGTCAAGCCCAAGGCGGCGCTTTACATGTTCCCGCGGCTCGATCCCGAGATGTACCCGATCGCCGACGACCAGCAGTTTGCCTACGAGCTGCTGGCCGCCGAGAAGGTGCTGATCGTGCAGGGCAGCGGCTTCAACTGGCCGCAGCCCGATCACTTCCGGCTGGTCTTCCTGCCCAACTCCGACGACCTCGCCGAGGCGATCCGTCGCATCGCGCACTTCCTTGAGCAGTACCGCAAACGGCACGCCAAGTGACCCTGGCGCGGCTGGTGCGCTCGGCCGCCCTCTCTTTATTCACCCGAACCGCAGCGGCCTTGAGCCCACACTTTCCATGAATCCGATCCGAGTTGGCCTTTTGGGCGCAGGCACCGTGGGCAGCGGCACGTTCAACGTGCTGCGCCGCAACCAGGAAGAAATCCAGCGTCGCGCCGGTCGCGGCATCGAAATCACCATGGTCGCCGACCTCGACACCGATCGCGCCCGCGCGCTGGTGGGCGATGGCGTGCGGGTGGTGGCCGATGCCCACGAGGTCGTCCGCCACCCCGACATCGACATCGTCGTCGAGCTGATCGGCGGCTACGGCATCGCGCGCACGCTGGTGCTTGAAGCCATCGCCGCCGGCAAGCACGTGGTCACCGCCAACAAGGCGCTGCTGGCCGTGCATGGCACCGAGATCTTTGCCGCCGCGCGTGAAAAAGGTGTGGTCGTGGCCTTCGAGGCGGCGGTGGCCGGTGGCATTCCGATCATCAAGGCGCTGCGCGAAGGCCTCACGGCCAACCGCATCGAGTGGATCGCCGGGATCATCAACGGCACCACCAATTTCATCTTGTCGGAGATGCGTTCGAAGGGACTCGACTTCGGCGTGGTGCTCAAGGAAGCGCAGGCGCTCGGTTATGCCGAAGCCGACCCCACGTTCGACATCGAAGGCATTGACGCGGCCCACAAGCTCACGCTGATGAGCGCCATCGCGTTCGGCGTGCCGGTGCAGTTCGACCGCGCGCACGTCGAAGGCATCACCGCGCTGCAAGCGGCCGACATTGGCTACGCCGAGCACCTGGGCTACCGCATCAAGCTGCTGGGCATCACCAAGCGGCGCGATGACGCGGGCGGCATCGAATTGCGCGTGCACCCCACGCTGGTGCCCACCAAGCGGCTGATCGCCAACGTCGAAGGCGCCATGAACGCCGTGATGGTGCAAGGCGATGCCGTGGGCAGCACGCTGTACTACGGCAAGGGCGCCGGCTCCGAGCCCACCGCGTCGGCGGTGATCGCCGATCTGGTCGACATCACCCGGCTGCACACCGCCGATCCGCACCACCGTGTGCCGCACCTGGCGTTCCAGCACGACGCGCTGGCTGCCACGCCGGTGCTGCCGATGGAGCAGACCGTCACTTCTTTCTACCTGCGACTGCAAGTCACCGACCAGGCGGGCGTCATGGCGCGCATCGCCGGCATCCTGGCCGAGCACGCCATCTCGATCGACGCGCTGCTGCAGCGCCCGAACGACGGCCACCCCGGCGCGGGCACCGCACACACCGACGTGATCATCCTCACGCACGACACCGTCGAGTCCGAGATGAACCGCGCCATCGCGCAGATGCAAGCGCTGCCCACGGTGCTGGCGCCGATCGTGCGCATCCGCAAGGAAGAACTCAGTTGAGCCGCGCACACACCCCAGGAGCGATCGCTTGAAGTACCAGAGCACCCGCGGTCACGCCGAGCTGCGCAGTTTTTGCGAAATCCTGCTCGAGGGCCTGGCGCCCGACGGCGGGCTGTACCTGCCCACGCACTACCCGCGCATCGACGCGGCCACGCTCGCGCGCTGGCGCGGCCTGCGCTATCACGAGCTCGCGTTCGAGATCCTGTCGCTGTACATCGACGACATCCCTGCCGATGACCTGCGCGCCCTCACCGCGCGCACCTACACGCCCGAAGTCTTCGGCTCGACCGAGATCACGCCGCTCAAGCCGCTCGACCGCGCGGCCCACACGCCCGAAGGCGTCGATGTGTACCTGCAGGCGCTGTCGAACGGCCCGACGCTCGCGTTCAAGGACATGGCCATGCAGCTGCTCGGCCAGCTGTTCGAGTACGAACTCGCGCGCCGTGGCGAGACGCTCAACATCCTGGGCGCCACCTCGGGCGATACGGGCAGCGCGGCCGAATACGCCATGCGCGGCAAGAAGAACGTGCGCGTGTTCATGCTCAGCCCGCTGGGCCGCATGAGCCCGTTCCAGCAGGCGCAGATGTTCAGCCTGCAAGACCCCAACATCCACAACCTGGCCATCGAAGGCGTCTTCGACGACTGCCAGGACATCGTCAAGGCCGTCTCCAACGACCTCGAGTTCAAGCGCCGCCACCGCATCGGCACCGTCAACTCGATCAACTGGGCGCGCCTGCTCGCGCAGGTCGTGTACTACTTCGCGGGCTACTTCCAGGCCACGCGCGACAACGACGAGCAGGTCAGCTTCGCAGTGCCGTCGGGCAACTTCGGCAACATCTGCGCCGGCCATGTCGCTCGCATGATGGGCTTGCCGATCCGCCACCTGGTGCTCGCCACCAACGAGAACAACGTGCTCGACGAGTTCTTTCGCACCGGCACCTACCGCGTGCGCGGCAGCGCCGAGACGCACGAAACCTCCAGCCCGTCGATGGACATCTCCAAGGCGTCGAACTTCGAGCGCTTCGTGTTCGATCTGCTCGGCCGTGACGGCGAGCGCACCAAGCAGCTGTTCAAGACCGATGTCGAGCAGCAGGGCTCGTTCACCGTCAGCGGAGACGAGTTCGCGCGCACGGCCGAGTTCGGCTTCGTGTCGGGCACCAGCACCCACGCCGACCGGCTGGCCACCATCCGCGACACCTACCGCCGCTTCGGCGTGGTGATCGACACCCACACCGCCGACGGCCTGAAGGTCGGGCGCGAGTGCATCGACTGGGGCGTGCCGATGATCGTGCTCGAGACCGCGCTGCCCGCCAAGTTCGCCGAGACCATCGTCGAAGCCATTGGCATCGAGCCCGACCGCCCGCCGGCCATGCGCGGCATCGAAGACCTGCCCAAGCGGTTCGAGGTCATGCCGCCCGAGGTG
Organism: uncultured Burkholderiales bacterium; assembly: GCA_903905475.1. Classification (GTDB taxonomy): domain Bacteria; phylum Pseudomonadota; class Gammaproteobacteria; order Burkholderiales; family Burkholderiaceae_C; genus PBB1. The sequence goes on from CAIVGK010000223.1 coordinate 24,126, forward strand.
CAGTTGATCAAGACCTACCTCAGCGAGCACGTTTGACGCCCGGCGCGCCTCCGCCTCGCCCGCCCTTGCTCGATCTCGACGAGGCGCTGGGGCGGCTGCTGCGCTCGGTGACACCGTTTGCGGCCGACACGGCCGAATCGATCTCGACGTTTGACGCCCGCGGTCGTGTGCTGGCTGCCGAGTTGCGCTCGCTGATCGACGTGCCGCCGGCCGACAACACCGCGATGGACGGCTACGCGCTGCGCTGCGCTGACGTGCCTGCCGCCGGTGTCAGCCTGCCGGTGAGCCAGCGCATCGCCGCCGGCGCCGTGGCCTCGCCTTTGCAGCCGGGCACGGCCGCGCGCATCTTCACCGGCGCGCCAGTGCCCGCCGGCGCCGATGCCGTGGTGATGCAAGAGCAGTGCGCCGCGCTCGATGGCGGCGCCGTGCGCATCGACGCCGTGCCGCAGTCCGGCCAGTGGATCCGCCGTCGCGGCGAAGACGTCCAGGCCGGTGCGGTCGTGTTGCCGCGCGGTGCTCGGCTCACGCCGCAAGCGCTCGGTCTGGCGGCCTCGGTGGGGTCGGCCACCTTGACAGTGGCCAGACGTCCGCGCGTGGCGCTGTTTTCCACCGGCGATGAGCTGGTGATGCCCGGCGATCCGCTGCCGAGCGGCGCCATCTACAACTCCAACCGCTACACGCTGCGCGCGCTGATCGAGTCGCTGGGCTGCGAGTGCACCGATGTCGGCATCGTGCCCGACCGGCTTGACGCCACCCGCGATGCGCTGCGCCGCGCCGCGCTGGAGCACGATGTGATCGTCACCAGCGGCGGCGTGTCGGTCGGCGAAGAAGACCACATCCGCCCGGCGGTCGAAGCCGAAGGCCGCATCGATTTGTGGCAGCTGGCCATCAAGCCCGGCAAGCCGCTGGCCTTTGGCGAGGTGCGGCGTGGCGCCTCGACTGACGCGAGGGGCGCGTACTTCATCGGCTTGCCCGGCAACCCGGTGTCGAGCTTCGTGACCTTCTTGCTGGTGGTGCGTCCGCTGCTGCTGCATTTGCAAGGCGTGGGCGAGGTGACCCCGCGCGGCCTGCCGATGCGCGCCGACTTCGACATCGCGCAGCCTGACCGGCGGCGCGAATTCCTGCGCGTGCGGCTCAACGCCGCGGGCGGGCTCGATCTGTTCGCCAACCAGAGCTCGGGTGTGCTGACCTCGGCGGTGTGGGGCGACGGCCTGGTCGACAACCCCATCGGCGCCACCATCCGCGCCGGCGACACGGTGCGCTACCTGAGCTTCACGGAGCTGCTGTCATGAAGGTGAACCTGCGCTACTTCGCTGCCATCCGCGAGGCGCTCGGCGAGCACGCGGTGATCGACGTGCCCGAGGGCATCACCGTGGGCGAGCTGCGCGATCGCCTGATGGCCTCGAGCGCCGACCATGCGGCCGCCCTGGTGCGCGGCCACGGCCGACGCTGCGCGCTGAACCATGTGATGTGCGAGGAGTCGGCGGTGCTCACCGAAGGCGCCGAACTGGCGTTCTTTCCGCCCATCACCGGCGGCTGATCCGAGCGTCGCTGCAGCCATGAGCGTGAGCATCCAGACCGCTGACTTCGACCTCGGCGCCGAAGTCGCCGCGCTGCGCGATGCCGATCCCGCCGTGGGTGCGGTGGTCACGTTCGTGGGCTGCGTGCGCGACCGCAACGACGGCGCGTCGGTCCGCTCGATGGAACTCGAGCACTACCCCGGCATGACCGAAGCCTCGATCGCCGCCAACATCGACGCCGCGCGGGCGCGCTTCGACATCCGCGGCGTGCGCGTGATCCACCGGGTGGGCCGGCTGCAGCCGCAAGACCAGATCGTGCTGGTGGTGGTGGCGTCGTCGCACCGCGGCGAGGCGTTTCAGGCCTGCGAATTCCTGATCGACCACCTGAAGATGCAAGCCCCGTTCTGGAAAAAGGAAGCCACGCCCGACGGCACGCGCTGGGTGGATGCCCGCGTGAGCGACGACGCGGCACTGGCGCGCTGGAACCCGACCGACCCTGCCACCGCTGAGGCCCCCCGATGATGCAGACCGTTCCCTGGCTACAGATCTTCGCCGTGGCCTTCGGCTCGGCGGTCGGCGGCGTGTCGCGCTGGCGCGTGCAGCTGTGGCTCAACGAACGCTGGCCCGCTTTCCCGCTGGGCACGCTGTTGGTCAACTGTCTGGGCGGGCTGCTGATCGGCATGGCGCTGGCGTGGTTTGCGCGCTCGCCCAACGACATGCTGCGACTGCTGGTGGTCACCGGATTTCTGGGCGGACTGACCACTTTTTCGTCGTTTTCCGGTGAGTCACTCAGCTTGCTGCAGCGGGGCGATGTCGGCTGGGCCGCGGCGCATGCGCTGGCTCATTTGCTGGGTGCGTTGCTGTTTTGCGCCGCGGGCTTCCGGCTGGTCGAGTCGCTGGCTTCTGGCTCCTGAGACCCGCGTCCATGAGCCGCGCGGTCATCCCGCTGATCATCACTTTCGTGATCCTCGGTCAGGTCGGTGTCGACTTGTACCTGCCGTCGTTTGGCGCCATGGCCGTCGCATTCGATGTGGCGCCGAAGTACATCGAGCTGTCGCTGAGCCTGTTCTTGCTCAGCATGGCGATGTCGCAGCTGTTCTATGGCGCGCTGTCCGATGCCCTGGGGCGGCGCCGCGTCATCCTTCCGGCCATCTTGCTCTACGCCGCAGGCTCGGCGGTGTGCTTCTTCGCGGCGGGGATCGCCCAGTTGCTGGTCGGGCGGCTGCTGCAGGGTTTTGCCGCAGGCGCGTGCGTGGTCATTCCCCGAGCCGTTGCCCGAGACACCTGCGATGGCAAGCGGCTCGCGCAGGTGTCGGTGTGGCTGTCGGTCGCCTGGGCGCTGGTGCCCATGCTGGCGCCGGTGGCCGGCGGCTACGTTCAGGACTACCTCGACTGGCCATCCAATTTCCTCTTGATCTTCGTGTTCGCCGTGGCGTGCTGGGGCCTGGCCTTTGTCTATTTGCCGGAAACCCGGCAAGGCTCGGCAGCGAAATTCAGCTGGGCCGAGATGTTCTCGTCCATGGCCATCCTGCTGAAAAACCGCTGGTACGTGGGCTACATGATCGTGCCGGCCATGTTCTTCAGCCATTCGGCGGCGTACATGGCCGCCTCGCCCATCCTCTACGAAGAATCGATGGGTCTGCGGCCTGAGCAGTACGGCTTCGTCATCATGGTCACCGCGGTTTTCTATCTCGTCGGCAACGTGCTCAACACCTTCCTCCTCAAGACACACGAGGAGGCTGACCTCGTCAAGGCCGGTCTGTGGGTGTCGCTGTTCGGTGCCTTCTTGCTGCTCGGGCTGGCCCTGCTGGGGTTGACCACGCTGTGGGCGGTGGCACTGCCGTTTTTCATCACCTACCTGGCCGCCGGCATCGTGTTTGCCAATTGCGTGACGCTGGCCCTGCGGCCGTTTCCCCAGCGCGCCGGCGCCGCCAGCGCCTTGCTGGGTTGCCTGCAAATCCTCATGGGCTGCGTGAGCAGTGCGCTGATGGCCTGGTTCTCACACGGCACGCAAATGCCGCTGGCGATCTACCTGGCGTGCTGCATGACGGTGGCGTTCGTGGCCGTGCGCTGGGTGGTCGCGGGCTCGACGGCCGATGCCGCAGCGGCGCGCTGATCAGAGCCATGAACCCGACGCTGGGTCTGAATCACGCCGCGCCGTCGCTGTGCACCGTCTGTGGTGGGGTGAATCTGAGCTTTCTCGGCGAGAAGGACTTCGGAATTTCAGGCGGGGATTTTTTCGCGGGGCAGCGGCTTTACAAGGATTATGGGCAGGCCGTTTTCTACCATTTGTGTGCGGATTGCGGATTTGTTTTCTCGAACGCCTTTGATGGCTGGGGCAGGGAAGATTTCATCCGGCACATGTACAACGATGATTACGTCATCGGTGATCCGCCATTCCTTGAGGAGCGCCCCAAAAGAAATGCCGCGATGATCGCGGCACTTTTCTGGCGTGAAAAAACCACCCTCAAGGCCCTTGATTTTGGAGGCGGCCACGGCCTGTTGGCTGCGGAACTGTCGGGATTCGGGTTCCGCGCCGATAGCCTTGATGCTTACCATGAACCGGGTGCCGAAATAGATGCTGACTACGACTTGATCACCTCATTCGAGGTGATCGAGCATGTGCCACACAGCGATCAGTATTCGTGGCTTTGCCAACTCAAAAGCCATTTGAAGGCATCAACCGAATCGATGGTTCTCATCGGCACCGAATTGATGGACGGAAATGATTTTTCATGGTGGTTTATTTCGCCCCGCAACGGGCATATCAGCATTCACTCGCGGCACAGTTTTTCAATTCTTTGTCAGCGCGTTGGATTTAATCTTCAGTCCATCAGTCGGAGCATTCATGTGCTCAGATTGGCCTGAGAGCGTCAGGGATCGCAACCCGTGTGAATCCTATTTTTTTTGAACCGGTTAACTATTTGGTGGGATTGGTTATATTTTGCTAATTTATTGATTTGTAACGACTTTGTAGTTACACAAAATTTTTACAACGCCGCGCAAGCAATCGATTTATTTGAGGGGCAACATTAGAGTTGCACGAAATGTTGCACGCCGCCGCAACCACTTGAAAACGCAGCAAAACTAATGTTCAATGGCGCTCAAAAATCCGAATTGAGCGACGAACAAATTGCCATTCATGACGGTGCGCTTATCTACAAGCGCGGCGAGCATTGGCACGTGCGCATGTGGCTCAACAAAGCGCACCAATGCGCTTGCTTCTCTCTAAAAACCACCAACACAGCAGCGGCGGAAGATCGCGCCAAGCAGCACGATCACACACTGATGGCGCAGCAACTCAGCGGCCAAGCGTACTTTGCTGTCACCACCAAAGCAGGCGTTGCCATGCGCGCCAAGGTCGAGCACGCGTTTCGGGTGATCAAGCGCCCGTTCGGGAATGTGAAGGTGCGCTACCGAGGGCTGAACAAGAACACCGTGCAGTTGAGGGCGCTGTTCGCGCTGTCGAATCTGTGGATGGCGCGCAAGACACTGCAGGCACTGGATGCACATTTGCCGGTCACTTGTGCCGACCTTCCCTAATGCATTGAATTGCTGTAAATAGTAGGGGTATTGCCAAAAAATTATAAATTGTTTATTCTTCCAAAAACTATAGCGATTGAGTTTGCCAGCCTTGAGGAGCTGGCAACGTCCTGAGGTGTTTGAGGGTTCGATGGTAACGGTATCCCCTGAATTTTTTTGAGACAAATCATGAATAAAAGAATTTTAGCAATAACCATTGTTATGGGTGCGAGCTCACCAGCAATGGCTCAGTCTGCATTTCAAGGCTTTTATGGGCAACTGAGTACGGGTTATGAAAACAATACAGCCTCTGGTCTGAGTTCACCTCTAGTTGCGTCCAATGGAATACTGACTGAGACTTTTGCAAACTTCTCGGCATCTGATAAAAGCTTTGGTGGGGCACCTTTGATTGCAGGTGTTGGTTATAACTTTTCTCTTTCGCCTAAATGGTTGCTTGGTGTTGGTGCTGACTATTCATTGTTTACTCAAGAATCGTCTAGATACAACTATTCAGTCGTTGGAGGAGGTGTGGGCGATGTAAGCGCTGACGGGGCTAAAATAAAAGTTTCTAATAGGTTAAACATTTTTATTGCGCCAAGCTATGCTATCAGCGAAGAGAGGCTGGTGTATTTTAAAGCTGGTTATAGTTCTGTTCGAGCCAATCATACCGCTCCAGGCAGCATTTCGTTGGATGGTGAGCCGCTATCTTTGGATGGCTTCGGGGTTGGATCCAATCAATCAAAAAACCTTAATGGTTATATTCTCGGCCTGGGTTATAAGCAAATTATAAATGGCGGCTTTTATGCATTCTCTGAGGCCAACTATATGAACTACGGGAGCCAAAAGTTTGGCTATGAACGCACGGATGGAAATATCACATTTAAAACTAGCGCCAATGGCAGGTTGGACTCTTACCAGGTACTGGTGGGTGTTGGTTACAAATTCTAAAAAAGCCTGTTAATTGGTATTTTTAACGAGCCAAAAATAGAAGAGTTGATCAAGATTGACGGGCCGCCCGCCGTTGGCGGTTCTGACGATGCTGCGCATCCACGTCATGCAGCAGGGGTTCACGCTGAGTGACCGTGGGGCTGGCGCTTTAACCCGAGAACGCTCCGCAGGGCGTGCACATCGAGGTGCGCCTCGGCCAGCAGCCGTTTGAGCTTGGCGTTCTCGCCTTCGAGCTCGCGCAGCCGCCTGGCGTCGGGCACGTCCATGGCGCCGTACTTGGCACGCCACTTGTAGAAGGTGGCGTCGCTGAAGCCGCCCTTGCGGCACACGTCCTTGACCGGCATGCCGGCCTCGACTTGCTTGAGGAACCCGATGGTCTGTTCCTCGCTGTATTTGCTGTTTCTCATGTCCGTCATTCCCCACGTTGACGGACTTCGCGACCTTCACGGTGGCACGGTTGGGAGGGGGCAGGTCAACTCGGCCGATGGCGCGGCGGGTGCGGCCGCGCGCAGCCACACGCCAGTGGCGCCGGCACCGCATTCGGCGGGCGTGCCATCGCCGAATTGATCCACGTCAAGGCGCACCGGGCGCCACGCCTTGAAATGCGCTCCCAGTTCCTCACCTTCGAGGCAACCGGAGGAACCCCACGATGCGTCTCGACAAATTCACCACCACCTTCCAGTCGGCGTTGTCCGACGCCCAGAGCATGGCCAACGGCCGCGACAACCCCTACGTCGAGCCGGTGCACCTGCTGCTGGCGATGCTGATGCAAACCGATGGCCCCAAGGCGCTGCTGTCGCGTGCCGGCGTCAACACCTCCAAGCTGCAAGGCGCGCTGGAGGCCGAGCTGTCCAAGCTGCCTCAGGTGCAAGGCGGCGAGCAGGTACAAACCAGCCGCGATCTGGGCGCGTTGCTGCAGGCTTGCGAGAAAGAGTCGCTCAAGCGCGGTGACCAGTTCATCGCCAGCGAGATGTTCTTGCTGGCGCTGGCCGACAGCAAGTCACCGCTCGGCCCGCTGGTCAAGGAACACGGCCTCACGCGCAAGGCGCTCGAGACCGCCATCGACGCGGTGCGCGGCGGCCAGAAGATGGACAGCGCCGAAGGCGAAGGCCAGCGCGAGGCGCTCAAGAAATACACGCTCGATCTGACCGAGCGCGCCCGCCAGGGCAAGCTCGACCCGGTGATCGGCCGCGACGACGAGATCCGCCGCGCCATCCAGGTGCTGCAGCGTCGCACCAAGAACAACCCGGTGCTCATCGGCGAGCCGGGCGTGGGCAAGACCGCCATCGTCGAAGGCCTGGCGCAGCGCATCGTCGCCGGCGAGGTGCCCGATTCGCTGAAGAACAAGCGCGTGCTGGTGCTCGACATGGCGCTGCTGCTGGCCGGTGCCAAGTTCCGCGGCGAGTTCGAGGAACGGCTGAAGTCGGTGCTCAAGGAAGTGGCGCAGGACGAAGGCCAGACCATCGTCTTCATTGACGAGCTGCACACCATGGTGGGCGCCGGCAAGGCCGAGGGCGCGATGGACGCCGGCAACATGCTCAAGCCGGCGCTGGCCCGCGGCGAACTGCACTGCGTCGGCGCCACCACGCTCGACGAGTAC
>CAIVGK010000224.1 GCA_903905475.1 uncultured Burkholderiales bacterium
CTCATCGCGGTCGTTTTTGAACTGAAAGCCCAGGGACTGCAGCCGCGTGTTGATGGCGCGTGCCGACATGCCAACGCGTTCACCGACCTGGGTGGGGTTCAAACTGCAGATCGACTCGTTGGCCGCAGGCAGCACCTTGCGCAGGGAATCCACTGCTAGACCGGTGTTCTCATGGATCACGGTGAGCGTTGCCGCCATGGCGATGCCTGGCTTCACGCCTGGGACACGGGCAATGGCCTCGCCGATGGACAGGATGGCGTTAACCTTGTCCTGCGTCGGCGCGGGTAATGCGGCAACTGACCCGCCTGCCGCATACGACCCGGTCTTGCGGATAGATGGCAGCACTTCGTGGGTGACCCAGCGCTTGAAGCGTTTGGCCTCGGGCTTGCGGCTGCCCAATACCAGATTGAAGAGGCCCGACTCGTTTACGACTGTCATGTCCTGCGGGCCGCCAGGGGTGTGAATTGAATTCACCCCCTTTTCGTCATCATCAAGACGCTCCAGCGCCTTGCGATCAAGGCTCAGGGTAGACAACACGTCGGCTGCTACAAACATCGGTTCGCCGTTTTCACCCAGACAGACGCGGACGTTGCTGGATTCAAAGTTGAAGGCAACGAGCTGATTCATTTCGTCACCTCCACCGCGATCTCTGCAACCGTGTCCTGGCCAAGACAGCCATGGTCACGAGCAAGGGTGTAGAGGCTTTCCAGCGCGCTGCGGCAGCGGTGGATGGCACTCCCCTCGGCGCTCAGGGTCTGGATGGAGAAAGCCACTTCGTCCAGGGTGGCATCAAGCAGCGGCTTTTCGACGCTGTTGCCGTATTGGTCTTGGTAACGCAGGTTGGTGACTAGGTGCTCGCCGGCGAAGGAACCGAGCTTGACCTGCAGGGATTGGTGCAATGTTGGGGTTTTCATTCGAGGTTCTCCTGTACGAGGACGAGCCGGTAGCTCGGTTTTCCGGGTTTGACGGTGCGTGCTGGCGCGAACTGATCTCTGAGTGCAGGTGGCCAGTTGTTGAAGCGGTTCTCTGGAACCGAATAGTCGGTGTCGATGTAATCCGCGACCTTGTCGCCAGCGGCCGCAATGCGTGCGGCAGTGGCGGCCAACTGCGCTTGGTTCCACGTCACCTTCTTGGGCAGGTCAACGGTGATACGCAGTTCACCGTCATTCAGGTGGCAGACGCCGAAGTCGCGACCGTTGGCCAGTCGCGCTGCTTGAGCCTGCGCCGCGTAGCGCTGATCCAATGCGGTGTGCATACGATCCAGCACCGCCCTGACCATCGACTGCAGGCTGAGCAAGTTGATGTGCGCTTCTTGCAACTGCGCGTGGGGCAGCGCAGCAATTTGCGCTACGCTCATTTCGGCAAGCGGCATTGCCTGCTCGATGTGGACCGGTGAGGATTGAGAAGTGGTCATGTTCTCGTCCTCACTTGGCCGCACGTTCGGACGTGGAGACGTGCAGCGCGCTGTGCTCGTACTCGGTCACCACTTCCAGCGGATAAGTCACCCGCTTGGAGAGCTTGAGATAGTGCGGGCCGCGCCCTTCGGAGCGCCAGCGTTGCAACGTCTTCGGGCTCACGCCCCAGCGCTGCGCCAGTTCGTTTTCAGAGAGCACGCGCCGCTCGTGCGGTGCCACCGGTGCGGCCATCGCCAGAGTGGCAGATGGACCGCGATTTGCTGATGTTGATTGCAGCATTGATACCCCTTTCAGTAAGGTGAGGAACAACGCTGCTATTGAAAAATTTAGGTGGCGAACTGTTAAGGAACTGGCTGGCGAACCAGTGGGTAAGTTCGGGTTCGCCAGTGACCGCAGAAACGAAAACGGCGAGCCGCAGTGGCTCGCCGTCTTGTGGGGATGGATGGTTAGATCAGGATGTCACTTTTGCCGCGCACGGCATGGCATAGGTGCCAGCGCGTTGATTGGTCTTGACCAGCTCTCGATACGCGCGCAGTGGCCCTTCGTACTTGGGATCTCCCTTGTTCTTGGTCTTGACCTTGAACACATCGATGGGCTTATCGCTTGTCAGGCCAGCGCGCGACATCACGCTGTGTGCTTCCTGTTCCTGCCCACCAAAGTGCCAGAACGCACCAAACACGGATGCATGCGCTTCTGACAGGCCAATTGGCGCAGACTCACCCGGCAGATGCACCCATCTGAAGTCGGTAGAGAAGGGCCCGTTCACCGCCTCGATGATGTCGGCATAAACAGCAGCATCCGCCACAGCCTCCGGTTCCATAAAGCTGATGTTGCCGCCGTAAAGCGTGAAGCGTTCTTCCAGCGGCAGCCAATCGGCAGCGCCAGCAAGAGGATCATCAACAACATCGCGCAGTGGCTTGGGCGTGATCAGCCAAGGTATCGCCGCGCTGCGGGTGCGCGCGATTAGCGAAGGCTGTTGCAGCAACAGATCCAGGCAGCGGGACAGGATGACAGGACGACGCTGATATGTGCCTAGTCGCCACACGCCCTTTACCATAGCGACTGCGCCCTGCTGCGCAGGCACGTTGAGCGCTCCGCGCAGTTTGCGGATCAGCCAGTCAGGATCGAACAACCACGCTTGCCGATCAACCGCATCTACGGCTATAGGTCCGCAGTCGGGGCACTGGCAAGCGAGACCCGTAACAGTTTGAACGACCTGACCACGATGCAACTGGCAGTATGGGCACAGCACGTACCTGAGATCCAACTGGTGCTGCTTCACCGCGCGAATTTCGCCCAGCGCGGCCAGCGCCCCGCGCTCGGGGTCAGAAAGCGCAGACTCGAGTGTCGGCTCCTCGTTGCCAAAGAGCCGACACGC
>CAIVGK010000225.1 GCA_903905475.1 uncultured Burkholderiales bacterium
GCACTGCGTGTGCGCGGCCAGCGCGGCGTCGACCGCCACCTGGGCGAAATTCTTCGGCAGGTCACCGGCGACGCGGCGCAGGTAGTCGAGCGCAAGTTCGGGGTGCGCCTGGCCGTAGGCCTCGAAGGCGTCGACCCACTTCGTCTCGGCGGCCAGGCCGCTGTGGCGCGCGTCCCACTGCTCGTAGGCGGCTTCAGGGATCACGAACGGCTCATGGCCCCAGCCGAGCGCTTCGCGGGTGAGCTTGATTTCTTCATGGCCCAGTGCCTCGCCGTGCGCCTTGGCGGTGCCGGCGCGGTTGGGCGAGCCCTTGCCGATGGCCGTCTTGCAGCAAATCAGCGTGGGCTTGTCGGCCAACCGGGCCTTGGCGATGGCGGCATCGACCGCATCGGCGTCGTGGCCGTCAACGTTGGCGATCACGTTCCAGCCACAAGCCGCAAAGCGCTTGGGCGTGTCGTCGATGAACCACGGCGCCACCGCACCGTCGATGCTGATGCCGTTGTCGTCGTACAGCGCGATCAGCTTGTTGAGCCGCCACGCGCCGGCCAGCGCGCAGGCTTCGTGGCTGATGCCTTCCATCAGGCAGCCGTCGCCGAGGAACGCGTAGGTGTGGTGGTCGACGATGGTGTGACCGGGGCGGTTGAATTCGGCGGCCAGCAGCTTTTCGGCCAGCGCCATGCCCACCGCATTGGTGAAGCCCTGGCCGAGCGGGCCGGTGGTGGTTTCGACGCCCGGCGTCACGCCGACTTCGGGGTGGCCCGGCGTCTTGCTGTGCATCTGGCGGAAATTGCGCAGCTCGCTCATCGGCAAGTCGTAGCCGGTGACGTGCAGCAGCGCGTACAGCAGCATCGACGCATGGCCGTTGCTCAGCACGAAGCGGTCGCGGTCGGACCAGTTCGGGTTGGCCGGGTTGTGCTTGAGGTGTCGGCCCCACAGCGCCACGGCCATCTCGGCCATGCCCATCGGCGCGCCCGGGTGGCCGGAGTTGGCCTGCTGCACGGCATCCATCGCCAGCGCACGAATGGCGTTGGCCATCAGGGAGGTGTTTGTTTCTGACGCGTTGGCAGCCATGCGGATCCCTGAGATGACGAGTGTGGAAAACCCCTGATTTTAGGCCGCGCTCGATAATCCGCGGCATGTCCCAACCGACAGCAAGCGCCGAAATTCGCCCCCTCAAAGCCATCGTGCTGGCCGCTGGCCGCGGCGAGCGGATGCGCCCGCTGACCGATGCCACGCCCAAGCCCTTGCTGAAGGTCCACGGCAAGCCACTGATCGAGTGGCACCTCGAAGCGCTCGCGCGTGACGGCGTGCGCGAAGTCGTCGTCAACGGCGCCTGGCTGGAGCAGCAGCTCGTCGACACGCTGGGCGATGGCTCGCGCTTCGGCCTGTCGATCGCGTATTCGCTGGAAGGGCGCGACCACGGCGGCGCACTCGAAACCGCCGGCGGCATCGCCAAAGCACTGCCGCTGCTGTGTGGCTCAGCGAACGGCGCCGGGGACGACGCCTTCTGGGTGGTCTCGGGCGACATCTACATCCCCGGCTTTCGCTTCGATGCGACCGTGGCACGGCGCTTTGCGGCAGGCGATCGGCTCGCGCACCTGTGGCTGGTGGACAACCCGCCGTACCACCCGACGGGCGACTTCGGGCTCGACGCCCAAGGGTTGGCGCTGAGCGGCGAGGCCGCCGCCCTCGGCGAGCGCTGGACCTACGCCAACATCGCCTTGTGCCGCGCCGGCCTGCTGGCGACGGTGGCGAGCGGCAGCCGCGCCGCGCTCGGGCCGTTGCTGCACGCGGCCATGCTCGATCGGCGCATCAGCGCCGAGGTGTGGCGCGGCGCGTGGGAAAACGTCGGCACGCCGGCACAGCTTGACGCGCTGAACGCGGTCGTCTGAGGCCTGATCAGGCAGGCGTGTCAGCCGCGCCCGGGCGGCGGTTGACCTCGACCGACACGTGCACCAGCGAGGGGTAAGCGGCCAGCCGCGCGCGGTAGTCGGCCGGTGACAGCGGCACCGCTGCGACCACACACACGATGACCGCATGGTGCTGGCGGCCCACGCGCCACAGGTGCAGATCGGCCACCCGCGCATCGGCATCGGACTCGATCGCCTCGCGGATCTGCATGGTCAGCGGATGGTCCATCTCGCGGTCGAGCAGCACCGCGCCGGTCTCGCCCAGCAGCCCGAAGGCCCACACGCCGATCACCACCGCCCCGAGCACGCCCACCAGCGGGTCGAGCCACCACCAGCCCAACCACAGCGCCGCGCACAGCGCCGCGATCGCCAGCACCGAGGTCAGCGCATCGGCCAGCACGTGCACATAGGCCGCGCGCAGGTTCAGGTCTTGTCCTGAAGCCGGCTTCGCCGATGCGGCGGCGTCACCGCGGGCAGGGTGATGGGCGTGGTCGTGCCCGTGCGAGTGGCCGTGTCCATGCCCCTGAGCGCGCGAGTGCGGCTGCTGTTTGCTGTCGGACTGCGCATGGTGGCCATGGCCGTGCCCGTGATGGCCGTGCGCATGACCGTGGCCGTCGTCGCCCTCGCCGGCATGCCCGTCGGCGCCGTGCAGCAGCCACGCCGACAGCAAGTTGACCAGCAGCCCGATCACCGCCACCCACAGCGCGGGACCGGCGGCAATCGGCTCGGCGCGCCACAGCCGCAGCGCCGACTCGAACGTGATCGCCACGGCCACCAGC
>CAIVGK010000226.1 GCA_903905475.1 uncultured Burkholderiales bacterium
CGCGGCGACGTAGATCAGCATCGGCACCGTGGTGATCTTCCACGCACGAAGAATGGAAGAGGCCAAGGCCTGCGCCGCATCCGCGATGTGGAACAGCACCACCCACGCCAGAAGCGACAAGGCCACCGCCGCCACCGTGGCTTCGTGGGTGTACAGGGCGATCAAGGGTTTTCGCAGCAGGTAGACCCCGCCGCCCAGGGCGGTCGCAGTCAGCAAACCAAGCTCGACACCGTGCCAGCCAACACGGCGCGCCGCAGGCAGTTCGGCGGCGCCGACATGCTGCGCCACCAACGTGCTGCTGGCCTGGGCCATCGCCCAGGGCACCATGAACAGCAGCGAAACCAGGTTGATCGCGATCTGGTGCCCTGCCACCGGCGCGGTGCCCATGCGGGCGATGAAGATCGCCATCAGCGTGAAACAGCTGATCCCGATCAGGAGCGAGCCGCCTATCGGCAGGCCGAGCACCAGCAGCGCCTTCAACGCAGCCCGGTCGGGGCGGTGCAGGCCACGTCCACGCAGCGCGAAACGGTCATAAAAAGGGTCGCGGCGCAGCAGCTGCCAGGCCAGCAGCGCCTGCAGCCAGAACGCGATCACGCTGCTGATCGCACAGCCCGCCACGCCGAGCGCTGGCAAGCCGCTGGCGGCATGTCCTTGCACAAGCACGATCGCCAGCGGCACCTTGGCCGACAACCCGACCAGTTGCAGCACCATCACGGCCTTGGGCCGCGACACGGCAGTACTGAAGCCTCGGAAGACCGTGAAGAGCAGCGAGGGAGCCACCGCCAGGCTGAGCATCGCCAGGTATTCGCGCACCTTGAACTCGACCGCAGGGCTGGCATCCGCGAGCACCAGAAAGGGCCAGGGAAGCCAGAGCAGCAGACAGCCCGGCACCGACAACAGCAGCGCGAGCCACACCGACTGATGCAGCTGCGCGCCGGCATCCTCAAGGCGGTCGGCGCCGTACAGCTGACCGGCGATCGGTCCGACCGCAAGCACCACCCCCACCAGCGCCACGTAGATCGTCATGTACACCGCGCCGCCGACCGCCAGTGCAGCCAGGTCGACGGCGCTCTGACGCCCGAGCAGGAGGGTGTCGACGGTCGCGAAGGCGACCACCGACAGCTGCCCGATCAGCGCCGGCCAGGCCAGCTTCAGGATCTGACGGCTGTCCGCCGCGAAGCCGCTCAAGTGAGCCCGTGAAAGAAATGAGCCGGGGCCGAGCCCGCCTCGCCACTGGCAAGCCGCGCCCGCCGGACCCGGCGGTTGAAACGCCAGGCGCCGCCTCTCTTTGCGATGCGGCACCCGACTTCACGCTTCTCGGCCGAACCCCTCACCGTCCGACACCGACCTTCAACGAAGCTGCGGCCCCGGCCCCTGCGGGCGTTCCCCTCCAGTGCCGCCGAGCACATTGCGAAGCAGGGTGCGTCGGGCGTCGTCGAGCGTGCGGGCTGCCACCGAATCTCCGGCTGGGTCATGCCACTGTCCGCATGCATGTCGCGATGGCCCTCAAGAGGGGAAGTCGGGGTTGGCCGAAGCCAGTGCCGCGCTCAGATCCGCCGTCATGTTGTGTTGGCCCAGTTCGCGGTCAAAGCCAGCGCGCTTCATCAGGCTCCAGGGCTGGTCGTTGACGCGGCACAGCACCAGCCGCATGCCCTTGCGCACCAGCGAGCGGTGCAACTGCTCGAGCGCGCTCAGGCCCGAGGTGTCCATCAGCACCAGCCGATGCAAATCGAGCACCACCACGCGGGCGTCGCTCGGCAACTGTTCGGTGACCCGCTCGAGCTTGTTGACCGCACCAAAGAACAGCGCCCCATACAAATTGAAGGCATGCACGCCGGTCGGCACGCTCAGCGCCGCATCGGCCAGCGGTTGCACCTGGAACAGCGTGCTCATGCGGTAGATGAAGAAGGCGCACGACAGCACCAACCCGATCTCGATGGCCACCGTCAGGTCGAACACCACGGTGAGGAAAAACGTGCCCAGCAGGATCGTGCGGTAGCTGGGGTTGAAGTGACGCAGCCGCGAGAACTCGCGCCACTCGCCCATGTTGAACGCCACAAACAGCAAGATGCCGGCGAGGGCGGCGAGCGGCACATGCACGGCCAGCGGCGCGGCGACCAGCACGATCAGCAGCAGCGTGATGGCGTGCACCATGCCGGCCACCGGGCTGCTGCCGCCCGAGCGCACGTTGGTCACGGTGCGCGCGATGGTGCCGGTGACGGGCAGGCCGCCGAACAGCGGCACGACCATGTTGGCCACGCCTTGGGCCATCAGCTCCTGATTGGGATCGTGGCGTGGCAGCTCGGCCATGTTGTCGGCCACCCGCGCGCACAGCAGCGACTCGACCGCCCCGAGCAGGGCGATGGTGATCGTCGGGATGAACAGTTGCTGCACGCTGAGCCAGCTGAACGCAGGCAGCGCGAGCGCCGGCAGGCCTTGCGGAATGCCGCCAAAGCGCGAGCCGATGGTCTCCACCGGCAGGTTGAACACGACCACCGCGAGGCTCAGCGTCACCAGCGCCACGATCGATCCGGGCAGCCGTGCTGCCAGGCGCAGCGCGCGGTTCTCCGGCAAGCGGTACGGCAGCACGCCACCGCTGTTGAACAGCCGCGTCCAGACAAACAGCCCCCCCAGGCACAGCAGCCCCAGCCCCAGCGCGATCGGATTGAAGCTGCCGAGGTGCTGCGTCAGCGAGCCCAGCAGACCGAAGAAGTCCGACGGCATCTTGTCGATCGACAGCCCGAGCAGGTCCTTGAGTTGCGACAGCGCGATCAGCACCGCGATGCCGTTGGTGAAGCCGATGACGATGGCCACCGGCACGTAGCGCACCAGCGCACCGAGCTTGAGCGCGCCCATCGCCAGCAGCAGCACGCCGGCCAGCATGGTCGAGATCAGCAAGTTGGCGATGCCGTAGCGCTCGACGATGCCGTAGACGATGACGATGAAGGCCCCGGCCGGGCCGCCGATCTGCACGTTCGAGCCGCCAAGCGCCGAAATCAGAAAGCCGCCCAGGATGGCGGTGAGCAGCCCTTGCTCGGGCTTGACGCCGCTGGCGATCGCAAACGCCATCGCCAGCGGCAGCGCGATCACGCCCACCATCACGCCCGCCGCCACATCGTTGATGAAGCGCGAGCGGTCGTAGTCCTTCAGGCTGTCGAGCAGGCGCGGGCGAAAGCGCGCCAGCTCGATGTGCAGGCCGTCCGAGCGCGCCGGCGTGATGCCGGGTGGCGTTTCGAGCGGGCTGCGGTCGCTCATGGGGTGTTCACCTCACGCGCATGCCGGGCGCAGCGCCGGGCCAGGGCTCGAGCACGTGGATGCCCGGGTGCTCTTTCTCGTTGGCGTGGCTGGCGGCCAGCACCATGCCTTCGCTGACGCCGAACTTCATCTTGCGCGGCGCCAGGTTGGCGACCACCACCGTGAGCTTGCCGATCAGCTCGTCGGGCTGGTAGGCGCTCTGGATGCCGCTGAACACCTGGCGGTGGTGCGGCGCGCCGGCGGCGTCGAACTCGCCCACGTCGAGCGTCAGGCGCAGCAGCTTGTCGGAGCCGGCGACCTGTTCGCAGTGGACGATCCTGGCGATGCGCAGGTCGATCTTCACGAAGTCGTCGATGCTGATGAGCGGCGCGATGGCTGCGCCGCCGGGCTTCGGTGCTTCGACGACGGCCGCGGCCGGTGGCTCGAACAGCGCGTCGAGCAGCTTCGCGTCGACGCGCTGCATCAGGTGCTGGTAGTCGCCGATGGTGTGCGCACCCAGCGCGCGGCGCGCATCGGCCGACACCATGGGTTCGACCCGCAAGAAGGCCTCGACCTGCGCGGCCAGCGCCGGCAGCACCGGCTTGAGGTAGATCGTGAGCAGCCGGAAGGCTTCGATGCACACGGTGCACACGTCATGCAGCACCGCGTCCTTGCCCTCTTGCTTGGCCAGCTCCCACGGCTTGTTTTGGTCGACGTATTCGTTGACGCGGTCGGCCAGCAGCATGATGTCGCGCAGCGCCTTGCCGAATTCGCGCTCGTCGTACAGGCGCTCGGTGTCGGCGTGGGCTTCACGCAGGGTGTCGAGCAGCACGCGGCCTTCGACGCCCACATCGGCGCACAGCCGGCCGGCGAAGCGCTTGCTCAGGAAGCCCGCGGCGCGGCTGGCGATGTTGATGTACTTGCCCACCAGATCGCTGTTGACGCGCGCCACGAAGTCTTCGGGGTTGAAGTCGACGTCTTCGACGCGGCTGCTCAATTTGGTGGCGATGTAGTAGCGCAGCCATTCGGCGTTCATGCCGAGTTCGAGGTAGCGCAGCGGCGAGATGCCGGTGCCGCGGCTCTTGCTCATCTTCTCGCCACTGACCGTGATGAAGCCGTGCGCGTAGACGCGATCGGGCACCTTGCGGCCCGAGAACTTCAGCATCGCCGGCCAGAACAGCGTGTGGAAGTAGGTGATGTCCTTGCCGATGAAATGCACCTGCTCGAGCGCCGGGTCGGCCAGGTAGTCGTCGAAGCTGCGTGTTTCGCCCAGCCGGGCCGCGCCGCCGCTGTCGAAGTGGCTTTTCAGCGAGGCGAGGTAGCCGATCGGCGCGTCGAGCCACACATAGAAGTACTTGCCTGGCGCGTCGGGGATCTCGATGCCAAAGTACGGTGCGTCGCGGCTGATGTCCCAGTCGCTCAGGCCCGTGGCGCCGTCTTCGTCCTTGGCGAACCACTCGCGGATCTTGTTGGCGACCTCGCTTTGCAGCCGGTTGCTGCCAGTCCACTCTTCAAGGAACTCGACGCAGCGCGCATCGCTGAGCTTGAAGAAGTAGTGCTCGGAGCTCTTCATCACCGGCGTGGCACCGCTCAGCGTGGAGTACGGGTTGTTCAGGTCGGTGGGCGCGTAGACCGCGCTGCACACCTCGCAGCTGTCGCCGTATTGGTCCTTGGCGCCGCACTTCGGGCATTCGCCCTTGATGTAGCGGTCGGGCAGGAACATGGCCTTCACCGGGTCGAAGAACTGCTCGATCGTGCGCGTGGTGATCAGCGAGCCGTCGGCGCGGTCGCGCAAGGCGCGGTAGATGTCGTGCGCGAGTGCGGTGTTCTCGGGCGAGTCGGTCGAGTGCCAGTGATCGAACGCGATGTGAAAGCCGTCGAGGTACTGCTGGCGCCCGGCGGCGATCTCGCCCACGAACTGCTGCGGCGTCTTGCCGGCTTTTTCGGCGGCGATCATGATCGGCGCGCCGTGGGCGTCGTCGGCTCCCACGAAGTGCACCGCGTGGCCCTGCATGCGCTGGAAACGAACCCAGATGTCGGCCTGGATGTACTCCATCATGTGCCCGACGTGAAACGGCGCGTTGGCATAGGGCAGGGCGGTGGTGACGAAGAGCTGGCGTGGCATGCGTGGGACTCGGGTTTGGCGCTCGCCGCCGAGATGCACGGCAGCCGCGGGTTGGCCACGATTCTAGGCGGCGCCACCGCGCTGGCCGCAGGGCCAGGACCCCTGCGCTAGACTGCGCCGCCACTGCGTTGCGAGCCCGTTCGGGCACCGACGCAGTGCCTTGTTTGCCCCACCCGGAACCCCCCCATGGCCGTCACTGAATCCGCGTTGCTTGAAGCCCTGAGGGCCGTGATCGATCCGAACACCGGCAGCGATTTCGTCACCACCAAGCAACTGAAGAACCTGCGCGTCGCCGGCGGCTCGGTGTCGTTCGATGTGGAACTGGGCTACCCCGCCCAAAGCCAGTTCGCGATGCTGCGCGAGGCGCTGACCACGGCCGCACGCGGCGTGAGCGGCGTGGACGCGGCCCACGTGAGCATCACCAGCAAGATCGTCGCGCACGCCGCACAGCGCGGCGTGCAGCTGCTGCCCAACGTCAAGAACATCGTTGCCGTGGCCTCGGGCAAGGGCGGCGTGGGCAAGAGCACCACGGCGGCCAACCTGGCGCTGGCGCTGGCTGCCGAAGGCGCGGCGGTGGGCATCCTCGACGCCGACATCTACGGCCCGAGCCAGCCGATGATGATGGGCCTGTCGGGCAAGCCCGCATCGAACGACGGCAAGACCATGGAGCCCATGCGCAACCACGGCGTCGAGGTGATGTCGATCGGCTTTCTGGTCGAGGCCGACAACCCGATGATCTGGCGCGGCCCGATGGCCACCCAGGCGCTCGAGCAGCTGCTGCGCCAGACGAACTGGGGCGACCTCGACTACCTGATCGTCGACATGCCGCCGGGCACCGGCGACATCCAGCTCACGCTGTCGCAGCGCGTGCCGCTCACCGGCGCGGTGATCGTGACCACGCCGCAAGACATCGCGCTGCTCGACGCCAAGAAGGGCATTCGCATGTTCGAGAAGGTCGGCGTGCCGATCCTGGGCATCGTCGAGAACATGGCGGTGCACGTGTGCGAGCAATGCGGCCACGCCGAGCACATCTTTGGCGCCGATGGCGGCAAGCGCCTCGCCGAGCAGTACAAGACCGATTACCTCGGCGCGCTGCCGCTCAATCTGAGCATCCGCGTGCAGGCCGACAGCGGCCAGCCCAGCGTGGTGAGCCACCCCGATGGCGAGATCGCCGGCCTGTACAAGGCCGTGGCGCGCCAGGTGGCGGTGAAGATCGCGCAGCGCACCCGTGACTTCTCGTCGAAGTTCCCGACCATCACCATCTCCAACGACACCTGAGGCCCCGCCCATGAGCATCAAGAGCGACAAGTGGATCCGCCGCATGGCCGAGAGCACCGGCATGATCGAGCCGTTCGAGCCGGGCCAGGTGCGCCAGTCGGCCGATGGCCAGAAGATCGTCAGCTACGGCACCTCGAGCTACGGCTACGACATCCGCTGCGCGCGCGAATTCAAGGTGTTCACCAACATCTACAGCACCGTGGTCGACCCGAAGAACTTCGACGAGAAGAGCTTCGTCGACATCGAAGGCGACGTGTGCGTCATCCCGCCCAACAGCTTCGCGCTGGCGCGCACGGTCGAGTACTTCCGCATCCCGCGCAACGTGCTCACCATCTGCCTGGGCAAGAGCACCTATGCGCGCTGCGGGATCATCGTCAACGTCACGCCGTTCGAGCCCGAATGGGAAGGCTACGTCACGCTCGAGTTCAGCAACACCACACCGTTGCCAGCCAAGATCTACGCCGGCGAAGGCTGCGCGCAGGTGCTGTTCTTCGAAAGCGACGAAGTCTGCGAGACCAGCTACAAGGACCGCGGCGGCAAGTACCAGGGCCAAAAGGGCGTCACCCTGCCCAAGACCTGAGCGGCTGTTTTTGTGACGCGGTTGTCGTTTTCGGCCGCATTGGGTGCGAATACCCCTTGAACAGGGGGTGCTCGGCGGCAGGGGGCGGGGCTAGGATCGTTGCCTTGATCATGAGATCGGAGTGATGGCCATGAAACGTTCCCTTGCACTCATCGCAGCCTGTGTGGCACTGGTTGGCAACGCCCATGCGGTGGAAAGCTATCTGTTTGGCGACAGCACACATGACGTTGGTAACAAGCTGACAGGCACGAGGACGGACGACTCCACCTTCGAGCTTTCCATCGTTGATTCCGGCTCCTACAACTCGGCTGGGTTCCA
Source organism: uncultured Burkholderiales bacterium (assembly GCA_903905475.1). Lineage (GTDB taxonomy): Bacteria > Pseudomonadota > Gammaproteobacteria > Burkholderiales > Burkholderiaceae_C > PBB1. The sequence continues at coordinate 7,536 of CAIVGK010000226.1, forward strand.
CGACGCCGACGAGACCAACTACATCGTCGGGCCCTGCGCTTCCTGCGATCCGGGCTTGGAATTTCACAACTGGTTCGCCGTCAATTTGTCCGACTTCAGCGGGACGGTCAAGTCACTTTCGCTGACCTTGCAGTCCTTCGCCGTTGAGGCTTCGGGCACCTACACCCTCTGGGACTACAGCCTCCCGATTTCCGCCTTGCAAGCCGGTGGCGAGGCCACTGCCGGGATTTATGAGGATTTGGGCAGCGGTTCCGTTTATGGCACC
>CAIVGK010000227.1 GCA_903905475.1 uncultured Burkholderiales bacterium
GCGGGCGTCGTCTTCCCAGCCCTTGAAGCGTTTGGCCGCGGCGGCGCGCTGCTGGGGTGTGGTCAGGTTGTGCACCTGCGCGGCGAAGCCGCAGTTGAAGCGGACCAGCCGCAGCTGGTAGTCGCGGTAGTCGGCCTGGGGCGACACGCGGATGCGCTGGATCACGCCGCGCAGCGCGGCTTCGGCCTGCGGCACGCTGGCCTGCTCGGCGCTCAGGCGGCGCAGCGTTTGCAGCACGTCTTGCTGGCGCGCGCGGCGCTCGGCGAGCCAGCGCTCGGGGTCGAACGGGGTGTCGAGCGCGAGCTGCGCGATGCGCTCGAGCTGCGCGTCGTTCAGGCCGCCGTAGACCATCTCGATGCGGTCGACGGCGCGCTCGAGCTGTGCCTTGCGCCGCTTGTCTGGCTTGCGCTGCAAGAAGCGCCCGGCCAACTCCTCATTGCTTTCGGCGTACTTGTGTTCGAGGTGCGCGAGCTGCGGCTCGCTCAGGGTGCGCATCACGTCGGCGAGCGGTGGCAACGCGTGCTCGATGGCAGCATCGGCGCGCGCATTGACCTCATCGAACCAGCCGCAGGCCTGCTCGGCGGTGACGGGATGGGCCACCTGCTCGCGCGCCCGCGCCAGCAGCGCGGCGTACTGCGGCAGCTCGGCGCGGCGGTGCCACGCAAACCAGGACCCCAGCCCCTCGCGGGCACGCAGGGTTTGCGCGTCGTTGAAGTCGACGTGGCCGTCGAGCCACCAGTAGGCGATGTCGGGCGCCTGGTTGTAGGCAATGCGCACCGCACTGCAGCCGGTCATCAGCGCAGCCGCGGCGAGCAGCAACGCCACGCGGCGCAAGGCGCGGCCCCATGTCGCCACAGGGGCTCGGGCTCGCGGGGGGCCGCCGATAATCGACCGCGCAGCTCGCAGCACAGGGGAACAAGACATGGCGTTGGACATCGTGATCATGGCGGCGGGCAAGGGAACCCGGATGAGGTCGGACCGCCCGAAGGTGCTGCACCCACTGGCTGGAGTCAGCTTACTGCAGCACGTGCTGAACTCGGTGAGCGCCGTCCATGCCGAACGCATCATCGTGGTCACCGGGCATGGGGCCGATGCGGTTGAAGCCTCGCTGGCGGCGCCGCGGCCGCAGTTCGTGCGCCAGATGCCGCAACTGGGCACCGGCCACGCGGTGCAGCAAGCCGCGCCGCTGCTGCACGACGACGGCATCACGCTGATCCTCAACGGCGACACGCCGCTGATCGAAGCCGCCACGCTGCGCGCGCTGGTCGAGGCCTGCGGCGGCACGAAGCTGGCGCTGCTGACGGTGAATCTGGAGGACCCGAGCGGCTACGGGCGCATCGTGCGCGCAGCGCCCACCCCGTGCGACCCCGAGCCCGGCATCACCGCCATCGTCGAGCACAAGGACGCCACGTCCGAGCAGCGCGCGATCCACGAGGTCTACACCGGCGCCATGGCCGCGCCGACCGGGCAGCTCAAGCACTGGCTGGCGCGGCTGGACAACCGCAACGCCCAGGGCGAGTACTACCTGACCGACGTGGTGGCCTGCGCGGTGGCCGAGGGCGTGCCGGTGGTGGCCGCGCAGCCGCGGCGGGTGACCGAGGTGCTGGGCGTCAACAGCCCGCTGCAGCTCGCCACGCTCGAGCGCTTGCTGCAGCGCGACCGTGCCGACGCGCTGATGGACGCCGGCGTGCGGCTGGCCGATCCGGCGCGGCTCGACGTGCGCGGTGAACTGCACTGCGGCACCGATGTGGCGATCGACGTCAACTGCGTCTTTGAAGGCACGGTGCGCCTGGGCGACCGGGTGACCATCGGCGCCCACTGCGTGATCCGCAACGCGGTGATAGCCCACGACGCGGTGATCCACCCATTCACCCACATCGACGGCGACACCCTGGGCGTGAGCGTCGGCCCGGGTTCGTTGATCGGCCCGTTTGCCCGCTTGCGCCCCGGCGCCGTGCTGGGCGCCGAGGTGCACATCGGCAACTTCGTCGAGGTGAAGAACTCGACGCTCGCCGATGGCGCCAAGGCCAATCACCTGGCGTATCTGGGCGACGCCACGGTGGGCCGGCGCGTCAACTTCGGTGCCGGCAGCATCACCGCCAACTACGACGGCGCCCACAAGCACCGCACCGAGATCGGCGACGACGTGCACGTGGGCAGCAACTGCGTGCTGGTCGCCCCGATCACGCTGGGCGCGGGGGCGACCATCGGCGGCGGCTCGACGGTGACGCGCGATGCGCCGGCCGGTCAGCTCACCGTCACGCGCGCACGCCAGCTGTCGCTCGCCACCTGGAAGCGGCCGGTCAAACCGGGCTGACGATGAACAGCGGCTCGCCGCCCGGCGTGCCGCGGGCCGCGTCGGCATCGAGCCGCACCACCAGCGTGGCGGTCGGGTTCGGGTGGCTGGGGCTGAGCGGCTGCGCATCGATCGCCCGGCCGATCTCGGCCAGCGTTTGCGCAGGCGTTGCGCTCCGTGCCAAGGGCGGCGCCATCCAGTCGCTGCGCGTCACCGATTGCCAGATCGGCTGATCGGCATCGGGAATCTCGTCCAGCCGCTCGCGCTCGATCCAGCCGCCGCGCAGGTGATCGGCGGCCACGCCGGGGGTGACGGGCACCGCATCGCCCCAGCGGTAGAACAAGCGCCCGCGGGTGCACGCGGCCGGCGTCCAGGTTTGCGCGTCCCACGGCTCGGGCGGCGTGTGGCGCAACTGGCGGTCGAACATCTTGTGCAGCTTGGTGGCCAGGCTGTCGATGCGGTCGGGGCCGATGAAGTCGGCGGGTGCGGCGTGCGGGCCGCGGGCGGTGCACAGGTAGAACTTGACCGCCAGCTCCCATTGCCAGCGCCGGCCCTGCGCGTCTTGCAGCAAGAAGTCGATCTCGCCTATCGTCGTTCGGGTGTGGCGCTCGCCTTGCGGGGCGCTGCGCAAGGCGACGTTGGCGGCCACCAGCCGGTGCGTGGGGCCCTCGCGCAAGAAGAACTCCACCAGCCGCTCGGCGCGCCGACCGAGCCGCGGTGACGGCGCCCGCCAGCGCACATCAGCAGCCGCCTCGGGCGGACGGCTCGGGTGCACGAAGCGCCACAGCGGCTCGGGGTCGCGGTCGAGCTCATCGAGCCACGCCGCGATCGCCTGGCGCTCGGCGCCGCTGAAGCGCTGCACCACGGCCGGATGCGCGCCGCTGGCGGTGTCGAGCAGCGGCGGCGACAGCAGCAGCCAGCGCAGCTCGCGCGCGGCATGGGCGGCGCGGGCAGCGTCGAGTGCCGAGTCAGACACGTGCGGCGAGCGCGCCGGCGGCCTCGACGGTGTCGAGCGCCAGGCACAGGTCGTCCCAGGCGCGGGCCTTTTCGCTCAGCTGGCGCAGCAAGTAGGCCGGGTGGTAGGTGACGATCAGCGGCACGCCCTGGTAATGGTGGACGCGACCGCGCAACTGGCCGACCGGCGCGCTGCTGCGCAGCAGGCTTTGCACCGCAAAGCTGCCCATCGCCAGGATGATCTTCGGGCGCACCAGCTCGATCTGGCGGATCAGGAAACCCTCGCAGCGCGCCAGCTCATCGGGCAGCGGATTGCGGTTGCGCGGCGGGCGGCATTTCAAGGTGTTGGCGATGAACACCTGCCGGGCTGGATCGGGCGTGTCACCGGCGTGGCGACTCAGACCGATGGCACGCAGCATGTTGTCGAGCAACTGGCCCGAGCGGCCGACGAACGGCTCGCCGCTGAGGTCCTCGGCCTCGCCGGGCGCTTCGCCAATGATCATCCAGTGGGCCTGCAGGTGGCCAGTGCCGAACACGGTTTGCGTGCGGCTGTCGCTCAAGGCGCAGGCGGTGCACGAGGCCACCGCTGCGCGCAGCGCCGGCCAGTCGAGCCCGGCCGCGTTGACGGCGCCCGGTGCGGCCACGGGTGCGGCGATGGGCTGCGCGGCAGGCGTGGGGCGACGGCTGACGGGCGGCGTCAACGCGGTCGCGTCTTCGTGAGCGGGAGGACTCGCCGCAGGGGCCGATGGCACCGCCTCATCGGCCACCGCAGCGGCCAGCACAGCGGGCTCGGCAGCAGCCGGCGCGCTCCACACGCGCAGGCCCATCACCTCGAGCATTGCGCGCTGACGCTCAGACCACACCATGGGGTGCCTCGTCCACGATCAGCGTCATCACGCGAGCGTCCTCGCGCTGGCCTTGCGCAGCCGGGTAGTAACCGCGGCGCAGGCCGACCTCGCGAAAGCCGTAGCGGCTGTACAGCTCGCGAGCCCGCGGGTTGCTCTGGCGCACCTCGAGCCACAGCTGCGCGGCGTCGCAGTCGCGACACAGCTGCACCAGCGCATCGAGCAGGCCGCTGCCGTGCCCATGGCCTTGTTCGGCGGGCGTCACCGTGATGTTGAGCAGGTGCATTTCGTCAACGCCTTCCATGGCGACGAAGTAGCCGATCAGGCGATCGCCGGCCCGCCCCTCGGTCAGCACGCGCGCCGGGTAGCCCGCCGCCAGCGAATCGGTGAAATTGCCGCGCGTCCACGGAAACGGGTACGCCTGCACCTCGATGGCCAGCACCGCGTCCAGATCGGCCAGCGTCATCGGCCGCAGGTGATGCGAGGGGCGCAACACCGCGCTCACGGCGCCACCCCCAGCGCTGCGGGCGCCGCACTCGAAGCCGCAGCCGCATGGGCCTTCAGCGCGGCGCGCTCGGCCATCGTCTGTGCCACCTTGTCGCGCAGGTACAGCGGCAACGCCAGCGCCGCGTCGACCGCACCGCCGCGTGCCCACAGGGCGGCGGCCAGCGGCAGCATCGCGCGCGCCCTCGGCAAGGCAGCGGGCAAGCACTGCGCGGCGCCGCAATCCAGCGCCTCGCCAAACGCCGCGAGCGCCGTGCCCGCCACCACCGCCGGCGGCTGCGCAGCCCAGCGCTCCTGCAGCGCCTGCGGCGTGCACAGCAGCGGCGGCGTGGGCAGTTGCCAGCCGTCAGCGCCAAACACGGCGTGGGCGGCGTAGACCTCGCCCATGCGCGCATCCATCGCCACCCACACGTCGTCGTGCGCCGGCGCGCCGCGCGACTGGCGGGCGTCTTCGGCCACCGCCAGCAGGGTATCGATCGGCAAGACCGGCAGGTCGGCACCGAACGCCAGCCCCTGCGCCACCGAGCAGGCGGTGCGCAAGCCGGTGAAAGCACCCGGGCCGCGGCCGAAGGCGATGGCGTCAAGGTCGCGCAAGCCGATGCCCGCTTGCGCCAGCAGATCGAAGATGGCGGGGATCAGCGTGGTCGAGGCCAGCGCGCCGCCCGGGCCTTCGTGCGACCAGACGCGGCCGTGAACTTGCAGCGCAATGCTCAGGTGCTCGGTGGCCGTGTCGAAGGCCAGGCAGGAGGTCAAAAGGGCGGTCACTCGACGAGTCTATCTGCGGGCGCGGCCACCCCGGGCAGCGGGCCGCCCGGCCGTTTTCGCGCAACGCCCATGCGATCATCAAAGCATGCCTTTCAGCGCGCGTTTCACCCCCTGCCGCCACGGGCTGCGAGCTGCCGCGGCGGGTCTGGCGATCGGCCTGGCAGCCAGCGCTGCGCCGGCGCAAATGCGCTCGCTGCCGCCCGAAGTGGCCGCTGCGCTCGATCGCGCCAAGGTGCCGCGCGAGGCGCTGTCGGTGGTGGTGCAAGACGTGGCCGGCAACGCCCCCGCGCGCCTGACCTGGCAGGCACAAACGCCGGTCAACCCGGCCTCGCTGATGAAGCTGTTCACCACCAGCGCCGCGCTCGATCTGCTGGGCCCGGCCTACACCTGGGACACGCCGGTGTGGCTCCAGGGCAGCTGGCGAGCGGGCAGCCGCGGCGTGTTCGACGGCAACCTGGTCATCAAGGGCACGGGTGACCCCAAGCTGGTGATGGAGCGGCTGTGGCTGCTGCTGCGGCGCGTGCAGCAGCTTGGTGTGCGCGAGATCCACGGCGACATCGTGCTCGACCGCAGCGCCTTCGAGGTGCCTGCCCAGAACCCGGCCGACTTCGACGGCGAGGCGCTGCGCCCGTACAACGTGAGCGCCGATGCACTGCTGCTGAACTACAAGTCGGTGTCGCTGACCTTCACGCCCGATGCGGCGCGCGGCATCGCACTGGTGTCGAGCGAGCCCCCGCTGGCCGGCGTGAGCATCGACACCCGCGTTCCGCTGGCCACCGGCGCGTTGTCCACCACGTGCAACGACTGGCGCAGCGCGCTGCAAGCCGACTTTGCCGACGCGAAGCAGCTGCGCTTCAAGGGCAGTTACTCGCCGGCGTGTGGCGAGAAGCTGTGGCCCGTGGCCTACCCCGAACCCGCGGCCTACAACGAACGACTGCTCACCGGGCTGTGGTCGGAGATGGGCGGCCAGTTGAGCGGCCGCGTGCGCGACGGGCTCGCCCCCGATGTGCCGCCCACCTTCTCGGTGAGTTCGCCCACGCTGCTCGAGGTGATCCGCGACATCAACAAGTTCAGCAACAACGTGATGGCGCAGCAGTTGTTCCTGACGCTGGCACTCGCGCAGCGTGGCGTGGGCACGCCCGACAACGCGCGCGAGGTGATGCGCCAGTGGCTGACCACACGCTATGGCGAAGCCGGGCGCACGGCGCTGATCGACAACGGCTCGGGTCTGTCGCGCGACACCCGCGTGAGCGCGCAGCTGCTGGCGCGGCTGCTGCAGGACCTGGCGTCCAGCACACAGATGTCCGAGCTGATGAGCTCGCTGCCGGTCAACGGCGTGGACGGCACGATGAAGCGCTCGAAGTCGCCTCCGGGGCGCGCGCATCTCAAGACCGGCTCGCTGCGCGACGTGACGGCCGTGGCGGGCTATGTGCTGACGGACAGCGGACACCTGTGCTTGCTCGTGGGCATCGTCAACCACCCGAATGCCGGCGCCGCCCGACCGGCCCTCGATGCGCTGATCGACTGGGCAGCGCACGACGTGCCGGGCAATCTCGAGGCGATGAAATGACCCGGCGCACACGCGCCAGAAAGGCACCCCAATGAGCGAGCTGTCCTGGATGGACCTGCTGGGCTACGCCGCAGCCGCCCTCACCACCGCGTCGTTCATCCCGCAGGCGTGGCTGACGTTTCGCACGGGCAATGTGCGCGGCATCTCGCTGGCGATGTACTCCACCTTCACCATCGGCGTGGCGCTGTGGCTGGGCTACGGGCTGATGCTCGGCGCCTGGCCGATCATCGCGGCCAACGCCATCACGCTGCTGCTGGCGCTGGCCATCCTGACGATGAAGTTGCGCGGCGGCCGGCGCGGTTGAAGCGCACCAGCGCGCCGGCCCCGATCAGAACGGGTTGTTGTTGATGATGTAGAAAGCGCCACTGGCGAGCAGCGCGTGGCCGAGCGGGCCGAAATAGCGGTCCTTGGCCCACAGCCAGGTGGTCTCGTTGGCAGTCGGCTGCAAGGTCGATGTCGTGCAATCCAGGATGGGGGTCCCGACAAGACAGGCGGCGTCCGCGACGTTCAGGGTCCCCGGGTTGTCCACGTAGTTCTGAAAGCCAGAATCGGCGTTCACCTGGCCGCGGCTGCGGCCGTTGACTTTGATGGTCGAGCGAATCGCATCGTTGAAACCTTCAAATGTGCCGCCCTTCTGCTGAAAGGTCAGGCGCCGAAGGAGGGCCCGGCTTCCTGGCAGCAGGACTTCCTGCTCATACCCATAGGGCGAGTCACCGACATTGGGTATCAGCACGTACAGGGCGCGCGCCTGGGTGTTCTTGTCATTGGTGAGCTTGTCGAACTGGGCTGCCAGCAAACGGCCGCGTGCCTCGGCCTCAGCCACCGCTTCATCCTCTGACATGTCGGCACTGCGGACGCGCCCGAACAGCTCGATCACGTCGTTGGTCCCCACCATCACCGTGACGAGATCGGACTTGACCAGCGTGCCTTCAGAGCTCGCCAGGAAGTCGTCGATCTGGGACACCACATCGGCCACCTTGGCGCCGGCCCGCGCCTTGATGAACGCCGTGGGTGGGAGCTCGTACTCGTTGCACTCAGCGAACACCAGTCCGAAACGGTCGGCGATGCTTTGAATCCATAGCGGGTTTGAGTAGCAGTCAGGCGCGAGGGGGACACTGCCCGGGGTGAAACCGTTGATGCTGTACTTCTTGGCATCAAGGGCGTACGCGGTTGAAGGCTGCGTGAGCACGCTGAATTCATCGCCGAACACGATGAGCCGCGTCGGGACGTAAGTGGATCCTGACCCACCACCACACGACGCCAGCAGCAAGGACCCCGCCACGGTCACGGCCACCAGACTGCTGCGCAGCGCTGCAGCGCTCCACCGATCGATTCTGAAATTCATGCGGGCTCCCAAGGAAAAAAGGTTGTGGTCGGCTCAGTCAGGCGGCAGCGCGAACGAGGCGGTCTCTGACGCCATCCCACTCGGCGTCGGCGGGCGGCAACTCCACCCAGATCTGCTGTGTGCCGAGATCATCGAAGCGGCGCAGCACGCTGAACAGCTCGTGAGCGACCGCAGCGGCGCCGGGTGGCATGGTCTGGTGGATCACCGCAGCTTGAGCCGGCCACGACTGGCGCGAATATACCGCCAGCGTCGGCGGCGACGCAGCCATTTGGCCGGAGCGCGACGCGGTGAATTTTTCGAGTTCGGCGTGCAACTGGCTGGGGCCCAGCAGCCGCACGCGGGCGCGCGGCGCGTAATGGGTGTCGAGCGTGCCGGAGGCCCGCGGCGCCGCAGCATCGCGCGCCAGCAGGGGTTGGCCCAGCACCGCCTCGATCGTCTGGCGCGAGAGCGTGCCGGGGCGCAGCAGCACCGGACGACCACGCGAGCAGTCGATGATGGTCGATTCGATGCCCACCGGGCAGTCACCGCCATCGAGCACCCGAAGGCCGGGCTCGTCCCCCAGTTCAGCC
>CAIVGK010000228.1 GCA_903905475.1 uncultured Burkholderiales bacterium
CTCGGTGGGTCGTGTCTGGGTGGGACCGCTCGCCGGGGTGATGGTCGAGTCGATCGGCTGGCCGGCATTCTTCGTGGTGTCCACCGTGCTGGCCGCACCGGCGTTGCTGATGCTGTGGTGGCTGCGCGCGGCGGTGGTTGAGCTTGAAGTCGACCCGGCCACGCCCACCGCTGACGATTGAAGACCCGCCCTGCCTTCGAGCCCACGAGATGTTCATGACGACTGAATTCGACCCGCACGCTCCGTTCGAGCCCGACACGCAATCCACCTGGAGCCATTGGCACCACGCGGGTTGCGGCTGCGCCGTGCAGTCGCGCCGGCGCTTTGCGCAGACGCTGGCCGGCGTGGCTGCCGCGGCGGCGATCCCTGTCTGGGCGCAAGACGGTGTGCAGGTCGACGAGTCCTCCACGCTGTCGCAACTGGTGCCGGCTGAGCAGGTCGAAGCCTCTGCGGCACAGCAGTACAAGCAGATGCTGCAGCAGGCCGCGCAGCAAAAAGCCCTGGCGCCGGCCGATCACCCGCAAGTCGTGCGCTTGCGCGCCATCGCTCAGCGGTTGATTCCGTTCAGCAACTCGCCCAACCTGCGCAGCACGGCCCGTGCGGCCAATTGGAAGTGGGAAGTCAATCTGATCGGCAGCCGCCAGATCAATGCCTTTTGCATGCCGGGCGGCAAGATCGCGTTTTATTACGGGATCCTCGACCAGTTGCAGCTCAGCGACGACGAGGTGTCTCAGGTGATGGGGCACGAGATTGCCCACGCCTTGCGTGAACACGCCCGCGAGCGCATGGGCAAGTCGGCGGCCACCCGCGGGGTGATCGAAATCGGCTCGGCGCTGCTCGGGCTGGGTGGCGGCGGTCGCTACCTCGCCGACAAGGGCGGCGAGTTGCTCACGTTGAAGTTCGGTCGCAACGACGAATCCGAGGCCGACAAGATCGGGCTCGACCTGTCGGCTCGCGCCGGCTACGAGCCGCGCGCCGGTGTCACGCTGTGGCAGAAGATGGGTTCGGCCAACAAGGGTGCGCCGCCGCAGTGGCTGTCGACCCACCCGGCGGGCGCCACCCGCATCCGCGACCTCGAGGCCAACATCCCGTCCGTCGAGGGCTTGTATGCCCGCGCCGACAAACCGGCCAAGCGCTTCTCGCCGCCCAAGCCGAGCACCCCGGCCGAGCGCAGCCCAGCGTCGCCAAACGCCGCGCGAGACCGCACCAGCGGCGCCTGAGCCTCAGCCCAGGATGCGCAGCATCCAGCGGTTGAGGTCGGCCACTTCCTGCGGGCACACCGAGTGCGGCATCGGGTACTCGTGCCACTCGACGTCACAGCCCAGCGCCTGCAGCGCCTCGCGTGAGGCGCTGGCGCGCGCCAGCGGAATCACCGGGTCGGCCCGGCCGTGCGCCAGAAAGATCGGCAAGCCGGCACTGGCGTTGCTGCGTTCTGCCGCGGTGGTGTCGGCCAGCGGCAAGTAGCCCGACAGGCCCACCAGCCCGGCCAGCCGCTCGGCGTGGCGCAAGCCGGTGAGCAGCGTCATCGCGCAACCCTGCGAAAAACCCATCAGCACGATGCGCGAGGCCGCCACGCCGCGCGCCCGCTCGTTGGCGATCAGGGCCTCGACGTCAAGCAGGGATTCACGCAGCCCGCCTTCGTCTTCCTGCCGGCCCAGATCGGCCTGGCGGATGTCGTACCAGGCACGCATCGACATGCCGCCGTTGATGGTCACCGGGCGCACCGGCGCATGCGGAAACACGAAACGCACCGGGCCGACGGCGTCGAGCGCCAGCGCCTCGGCGATGGGCACGAAGTCATTGCCATCGGCACCCAGCCCGTGCAGCACGATCACGCTGGCGGTGGGGTTCGGGGCAGTTTCGAATTCGAGGGTGTCAAGGGACATGGCAGGTTCAAGGTTGGGGGTCGGTCGGTGACGTCCGTCACGCAGGGGCGGTGCTCGGCAGGGTCCGAAAACTCAGGCCTTGCCTGAAGAGAAATCTTCCAGCAGCTTGTCCACCCAGTCTTCCACGTCCTGGTCGGTCAGCATCAGCGAGCCGATGGCGAGGTCGCTGCCCTTGTCCCATTCGGAGCTGTGGTTGAGGCCGGCAAAGCGCTGGATGGCCAGCTCGGCCAGCAGCCCCATGGCCACCAGCTGGCACACCTCATGCGGCATGTCCGGGTTCTGGAAGATCGAGTAGTCATGGTGCAAGCGGATCGCCAGACACACGGTTTTCGACACGCCCCAGCTGCGCGCCATCATGCCGCCGATGAGGGCGTGGTCGGCCTGATGGTGCTCATGCTCGATGGCCGTGAAGCTGCGATCCGGCTCGTCGTTGCAGGCCTTGAGCGTTTTTCCGTAGTCAGAAAAGCGCTGCATCATCAACGGGATGCCCACGTCGCAAAACAGGCCGAACGACTGCCCCACGTCGGGCGGCACCTCGCCCATGTTGCGTGACAGCCGGGCCAGGGCATGGGAGCGCTTGCCCGACACATCCCAAAAGCGCGTGAGTTGCGGGCCATCGGTGCGCAGCACCCGACGCACCATCAAGTCGGTGATGAGTGCGCTCAGCGGCTGGATGCCCAGCAGGGCGACGGCTTGCGCGAAGGTCTCGCAGGGGCGCTTCAAGCCGAAGGCGGGCGAGTTGACGGTGCGCAGCAAGGCGGCGGTCAGCGCCACGTCGCCGGCGACCAGCCGGGCCACGCTGCGCAGATCGGGGTCTTCCTTGGCGATCTCTTTTTGCAGCTCCAGCAACACGGCCGGGCGCGGCGGAATGCCGATGCTCTTGACCAGCGCATCGGATTGCGGCCCGGAAAGCTGCAGCTCAATGTCTTGAACGGACTGCATGGTTTTCAATGAGGTGTCTGTCGGGGGGGGTGACGAAGGGCGTTGAACCCCCGCAAGGTCGGCATCTGTGCTGCCTGGCGGGTGCCAGCACGTGGAATGTATGACCGGCACAGGTCCGACGGGGCCAAAGCCCACAGCCGCCGCGCGGTCGTCAAAGCGTGACGTCGTAGTCGATCGTCAGCGGCGCGTGGTCTGAAAACCTCGGCTCGAGATGGATGTCGGTGTGGCGTGCGCGGGCCGCGATGCCGGGAGTGGCCAACTGGTAGTCGATGCGCCAGCCCACGTTGTTCGCCCGCGCCTGGCCCCGGTTGCTCCACCACGTGTAGCACTCGTCGGTCGCCTCGGGGTGCAGGGCGCGGTACACGTCGACCAGACCCACCCCGCCGGCGGGGTCGAGCAGCCGGGTCATCCAGGCACGCTCTTCGGGCAGGAAGCCGCTGTTCTTGAGGTTGCCCTTCCAGTTCTTGAGGTCGATCTCCTGGTGGGCGATGTTGATGTCGCCCAGCAAGACGAACTCGCGCTCGGCGCGCAGCCGCTGGAGGTGCGGCTCGATCAGTGCCAGAAACCTGAACTTGGCCTGCTGCCGGTCTTCGCCGCTGCTGCCGCTCGGAAAGTAGCAGCTGATCACGCTGAAGCGCGGAAACTCGGGCCGGCGGGCGTCGTCGAAGCGCAGCTCGACCCAGCGGCCTTCGTCATCGAACTCGGCGTTGCCGATGCCCGTGCGGACCTCGCTGGGCTGGTGCCGCGTGTACACGCCCACGCCCGAGTAGCCCTTTTTCTGCGCGTAATGAAAGTGCCCGGTCATGCCGGCGACCTGCTCGAAGCGCCCGACCACGGTGTCGGCCTGCGCTTTGAGCTCCTGCACGCCCATAAAATCGGGCTGGATGGTGGAGGCCCAGGCTTCGACGCCCTTGGTGGCCGCCGAGCGGATGCCGTTCAGATTCAACGTGACCAGACGAAGCACAGGATTCCTCAGATGAGCCCAATCGGGAGCATTGCCGCAAACACCGACGAGCTGGCCCGCGACTTCGTGGCGTTTTCGCTCGAGGCCGGGGTGTTGCGGTTTGGGGAGTTCAAGACCAAGGCCGGACGGCTGTCGCCGTACTTCTTCAACGCGGGTCTCTTCGACGATGGCGCCAAGCTCGGCCGCCTCGCCGAATTTTATGCACGGCGTTTGTTGCAGGCCCGCGCCTCGGGCGAGCTGCAGTTCGACATGCTGTTCGGCCCAGCCTACAAGGGCATCGTGCTGGCGGCGGCTGTCGCCGTCGAGTTGGCGCGGCTGGGCGTCAACGTGCCGTACGCCTACAACCGCAAGGAAGCCAAGGACCACGGCGAGGGCGGCACGCTGGTGGGCGCGCCGGTGCGCGGCCGGGTGCTGATCATCGATGACGTCATCTCGGCGGGCACCTCGGTGCGCGAGTCGATCGCGCTGATCCAGGCCGCCGGTGGCGTGCCCAGCGCGGTGACCATCGCGCTGGACCGTCAGGAGCGCGCCACCGACGACGCCACTGAGTCCGCGGTGCAGTTCGTGCAGCAGCAACTCGGCTTGCCGGTGTGCGCCATCGCCACGCTGGCCGACTTGTTGGGCGTGCTGCAGTCGACCGAGGCCCCCGCGCTCGCGGCGCACGCCGAGGCCGTGTCGCGCTATCGGGAACGCTACGGTGTTTGAGGGTCGGACCCATCGTGCCGGTTGTGCCGCAGCGGTGGGCCTGATGCTGGTCGGCCGGACCTTGGTGGCGCACGCGTCGCCGATCTACGCCTGCGTCGACGCCAATGGCAAGCACATCACGTCCGATCGCCCGATCGCCGAATGCCTGGCACGCGAGCACCGGGTGCTCAACCCCGACGGCTCGACGCGCGAAATCCGCAGCCCCGTCCTGACGGCCGATGAGCAGTCCGAGCTGGATGCGCGGGAGCGGGCCAAGGCCGTGCGTGCGGCGATCGAGGCCGACGCGGTGCGCAGCGACCGCAATTTGCGCAGCCGTTACCCCAACGAGGCGGCCCACCAGCGTGCCCGTGCGGCAGCGCTCGACGATGTGCGCCGAACGCTGCAACTGTCGCAGCGCCGCCTCGATGCCCTGGCCGCAGAGCGCAAGCCGCTGCAAGACGAAGCCGAGTTCTACACAGGTCGACAGATGCCGCCGCTGCTCAAGCAGCAGCTCGACGGCAACGAAGTCGCGGCCGAGGCCCAGCGCACGTTGATGGTGAACCAGCAAGCCGAGACCTTGCGCATCAACGCGGCGTTTGACGTTGAACTGGCGCGGCTGCGCGCCGTGTGGGCCGGCGCGGCGCCCGGCTCCCTGGGCCCGATGCCCAAGCCGTCCGGCGTCGCCGCGGCGAGCCGGGCCGCCTCAGCCAGCGCCAAGCCCAGGCCCAAGCCCTAGGGGCAGTGCGGGCCCGCTCAGGGGCCCAGACCGATTCAGCCGAGCTTTTTCTTCAGCAACTCGGTCACTTGCGCCGGGTTGGCCTTGCCCTTGGTGGCTTTCATGGCCTGGCCGACCAGCGCATTGAAGGCCTTGTCCTTGCCGGCGCGGTATTCCTCGACCGACTTCGCGTTGGCCGCGAGCAGCTCGTCGAGCAGACGGTCGAGTTCGCCGGTGTCGTTGAGCTGGCGCAAGCCCTTGGACTCGATCAACGCATCGACACCGGTGGACTCGCCGGCCCACAGCGCATCGAAGATCTGACGCGCGCCGTTGTTCGAGACCGTGCCGTCACCGATGCGCCCGATCAGTGCGCCCAGCGTGGCCGCGCCCACCGGGCTGTGGTCGATGGCCAGGCCGTCGGCATTCAGCCGGCGCGCCAGCTCGCCCATCATCCAGTTGGCCACCAGCTTCGGGGCCTGACACAGCGCCGTGGTGGCCTCGAAAAACGCTGCGTGCGCCTTGCTTTGCGTGGCCGCCAGTGCGTCGTACTCGGGCAGGCCGTGGTCGCGCTGGAAGCGCTCGGCCATCGCGCGCGGCAGCTCGGGCATGGCCGAGCGCACCTGCTCGATCCACTCGGGGGCGATCACCAGCGGCGGCAGATCGGGGTC
>CAIVGK010000229.1 GCA_903905475.1 uncultured Burkholderiales bacterium
CCACGGCGCGCACCAGTGCAGGCACCGGCCCAACCCCGAGCGCTTGCCCGGCAGATCAGTGAGCAACCCTGTACCTATAGACCCTAGAAAAAGTGTGTCGCGGCACCCGGGCGGGCGACAACTGTCTAGAATCGCCGTCGTTTTCTGCGCGCGCGTGCCCGAGCTACCTGCTGTTTGTGAGTGTAGCATGTTGAGTGTTACTGTCTGGCACCCGTCTGGCAAGTCGCGACAGCGCGCGCTACCGCGCAACCCCACGCGCTTTACGGAAGGGCGTCAGCAATTCATGATGCACTGGCAAGCCTTGACGGGATTCCACTCCACGCACACGGACTTTGTGTCGAAGCACGTGATTTTTGGCACGCACTTCGGGACGGGGTCGTAGAGAATGCACTTGTCCCAGCTCTTCTCAATACAGTCGCAGCACGTACACGTGACGCCGGACGGGGCGCAGATGTTGACTGAAGGCGCCCATGTCTTGCACGAAGCGTCGGTCTTGACGTCCACGCAGGCCATCTGCGGCGAAAACAGCGACGCCAGCGCCGTCGTGACAACTTGCTTCGTCTTCGTCGCAGCCGCCTGCGCCTCGGCTACTGCCGCCTTGGCTGCATCCATCGCCTTGGCTGCCTCCGCCTTGGCTGCTTCCAACCCTTCGGCGTTTGCTGCGAGCACCTTGGCCACTGCATCCTTGGCTGCGTCCATCGCCTTGGTGGCCTTCTCCTTGGCGGTTGCCAGCGCGGCGTCGTTGGCCGCATCGATCGCGTTCTTGGCTGCGTCGAGCGCTTTCAGCGCCTCCTCGGCGGCTTGGTCGCCCAGCTTTGTCAGCGCCTCGCTGGCTGCCGACCACGCAGCCTCGGCAATCACCTCTCCACTTGCGGCCGCATTGGTGAAAAACTTTGCCGCCGCATTTGCGTAGTCGGAGCCGAGCGCGACGATTGAATTCCACGGGATCACGTTGTTTTTCAGCATCGTGTCGAGCTTTTTGAACGCGCTGAGAATGCTGTCGCCCACGTCGGGCACATTCTCGTACGACCCGACGACGCCGGCGGAATAGTGATCGAGCGTGGACCATTCGGGGTTGACTGTTGGTTTAGGGTCGTGGGGCGCGCGTAGGGTTGGGAGTTTAGGTTCGTTAGGGTCGCAGTTGCGCGCAGCGGTCGGACGCAGCGTTGTGCGCGTTGAACGCACAAAAGTCGAATGACATGGGCACCGGGGGGAGGGAAATAGCCATCGCCAGGTCGAGGTTCATGTCGCGCCGCATGAGCCCGTCGCACGAGTAAGGCTGCCACGTAAAGGTAAAGTCCGCCGTGACCTTGAAGAGGGCGAGAAAGGGGGAGAGCACGAGGAGCGTCGGGGCCGCAGGCGGAATGAAGGTGCTCAGCCCAGACAGGAGAATGCCCGGAATGTCCGTGCCGCCGCCAAAGGCGATCGCGGGTAGGTTCGCGTTCTTTTTGAAGCACTTGCAGAGGTCTTCTGCTGACTTAAAAGTCATCTTGTTTGGGAGGTTTTTGAGGAGGCTGGCGGTTGCGGCCTTGCAGTATTTGGACTTGCAGGAGGACGTCGTATACACGGTGTACGCCGTCGTCGATTGAGATTTTAGATACACATCACACTGCGGGTTGCGCCCCACGTTGTCGTATGTATAGAGGCCCACCTTGGCGGACGCGAGGCGGAACGCGAGCGGGTTGAGGCCGCCCTGGGTCATCGGCTTGTGGATGTCGCGCGGCCCCGGGATCTGCGCGATC
>CAIVGK010000230.1 GCA_903905475.1 uncultured Burkholderiales bacterium
CGTGCGTGACCCTGGCAGGATGACCCTGGCCGCAGCACCACCGAACAGCCCGCGGACATCGCCAAAGCACTTGGCGCCTGGCACAAACACCCGCTCGCCCACCTGACGGCCAGAGTTGCTGCCCGCGGCAAAGACCCGGCCCACTGATTCATAACCTGGCACCAACGGGTAACCCATGCCCGGGAAAGCCGGCATGCGACCCGACCACAACAAGCGCTCGGTGCCGGTGCTGATCCCGCTCCACTCGATGTCGACGGTGACGTCATCGTCGGTGGCTTCGGTCAGCGGCAAGCGACTGAGCACCAGGTGCTCTGGGCGCTCGAGCACGACGGCCATCGTGTTCACGCAAGCCCCTTTGGAGGGACTGATGCCTGCCCCGGCATGAGACTCATGACGGCGGGAAGCATCGGGTTCGGGTGGCCTGTTTGCATGGGTGTCATCGTAAATGGACGGTAATAACTGTCAACCGGTATTTACACAATCAGACCTAGGGTTTTCCATCGCTGGCCGATGGGCGAGCCACGATCAACTGGGTCTGCAGCGGCAACGGATTGCGAACCAGCCTGACGTCGCCAAAGCCGGCGGCATGCAGCATCGAGGTCAACCGCTCGGCGCTGCGAGCGCGCCCCTTGCCCATCGCCAGCAAATAGAAGCCGAAGTAGGCGTCGCCCATGGCTTCGGCGCCGGGGGTGCCAGCCATCGGCTCGGTCAGCAGCAGCGTGCCGTCAGGCGGCAAGGCCCGTCGCACCGCCTTCAGGATCATCAAGGCGCGCGCATCGTCGTGATCGAAGATCACCCGCACCAAGCTGATGACGTCCGCCCCCGTGGGCAGCGCATCGCTGAAAAAACTGCCGCCAAACGCTGTGGCGCGGTCCGCCAAACCCTGTTGTGCAAAGCGCTCGCGAGCCCGCTCGGCCACGGCGGGCAGATCGAACAGCATGAGTTGCAGGTGCGGCGCGCGCTTGGCCACAGCGAACAAGAAAGTCCCCTCGCCGCCGCCCACGTCAAGCAGGCAGCGGTGCTTCTTGAGCGAGTAAGCGTCGAGCACTTCGTCGGACACCAGCGGCTGCGAGGCCGACATCAGCGCCGAATACGGGCTGGTGCGATCGGAGGCCAGCGCGTCGGGCGCATCGGCTGCGGCGTACGGCCAGTACTGCGACAGCGCCGAACTGGCGCCCTCGCCACGCAGCAGTGCCACCGGATCGCGCAAATCGGCATACAGCGTGCTGTGGTGCTCGACCATCGAGGCAATGGCCGCCTCACCCACCAACGGCGCACCCAGCGGGCCCAGCCCGTAGCGAGCGCGACTGCGGCGATCGACCAGCTTGAGCGACACCGCC
This sequence comes from uncultured Burkholderiales bacterium, assembly GCA_903905475.1. Classification (GTDB taxonomy): domain Bacteria; phylum Pseudomonadota; class Gammaproteobacteria; order Burkholderiales; family Burkholderiaceae_C; genus PBB1. The sequence continues at coordinate 1,341 of CAIVGK010000230.1, forward strand.
GCAGCGAGCAGTCGCGCGGCGGCGTCTTCCGGCAGGCCCAGGCGCGGCGCCAGGGCGGTGAGTGTTTGCGGGCCCTCGGCCAGCATGTCGAACAGGCGCAAGCGCACACAAGCCAGCAGCACCTGGGAATAGACGAACCCGGCCACCAGATCGAACAGACCGCTGGCACGGCGCTGAGCGATCGGCCGGGTCAGCGGAAAGGCGGCCGCCCAACGGCGAAAACGCGGGCTGCCCACCAGCCCATCGCGCCACGCGAACCACCGGTCGACGCAACGCTCGACAAGGGACGGGGCCGCCTCAGCGGGCGCTTTTAGAACGCCTTGCGGCTCCATGCTCATGTCGACAACATCGGTGCGAGCCCCGAATCAGGCAAAAACGCGAACGACCTCTTCGGTCATCGCCTTGGGGACCAGCCGCTCGGCCTCCATGCGAACCAGCTCGCGCATCTGTGCTGCGCCCGGGCAGTCCGGGATCGACGCGATGGCGGCAGCCACCAGCCGGTCAAAGTGATGCACGGCGCCTTCCAGCCCCAGTTCACGCGCAGCGCTCGGGCGGCACAAGGCCACGTCCTGGCCGGTGGGCTTGCCGAGTTGGGCCGGATCGGAGGCCACATCGCGGATGTCGTCGGCCACCTGGTAGGCCTCACCCAGCCATTCGCCCAGCGCGCGCCACGGGGCTGCGTCCGCACCGGCGGCTTGCGCACCGGCAATGGTCGCCGCCGAAAAGAGGGATCCTGTCTTGGCGCGCTGGTAGTCGGCCAGCAACACGCGCGGCTCGCATTCCCACGCCTGACCGGCCACGATGCCGTGCGGCATGCCGGTGGAGCGGGCGATCGTGCCCAGCACCGCCGGCAGGCGCAGCGGCGAGCGCGACGCCGACGCACCCAGCGTCTGGAACGCCAGCACGATCAGCGCGTCGCCGGCCAGCACGGCCAGACTTTCGCCAAAGGCAAAGTGCACCGAGGCGCGACCGCGGCGCGTGGACGCGTCGTCAAAGCAAGGCAAATCATCGTGAACCAGCGAGGCGCAGTGCAGCAGCTCGATGGCGGTCGCCGCTGCGTCAGACAACATCGGGTCGTCATCGCCGCAGGCCTGCGCCACGGCCAGGCACAGCTGCGGACGAATCCGCGCACCACCCGGGAACACCGCATGGCGGATGGCCCCGGCCAGCTTGGGCGGGCACCCCTCGGCTTCGCCCGAGGCGATGGCAGTGGCGAGAGACTGTTCGATGCGGGTGATGGGCTTCATGGTGAACTCCAGTGGGGTCGCGACTTGAACGCTGGCCAACATCAAGGTGTCAACCCGGCGTGAATTGCAATGTGTAAACAAATATAGACACTCATGAGTCCACGGTCAACAGCACTTTCACGCCTGACCCTCGGTCCGAATTCAGCCTGCGGCCCTAGCGCACCTCCAGAAAAGCGGCCATCATCAGCACTTCTCCGGATACTTGAACCCCCATCAGGGGGTGCTCGATCGCGTGGTCGGGTCATCTAGACTCGCCTGCCTGATTGCTGGGTACCCAAGTTCCAACGACAGCCGAACACACAGCCGCGCCACATGACACTCAAGCAACTCGCAGCCAGCGCCCTCCTCTTTCTCTCAGTGTTATCGGCCCACGATGTTCGTGCCCAGGCAGGGCCCTCTGCGGGCGGTGCTGCACCCACCGCTGCGCCGACAGCCGCGGACTCAGGCGCCACGCTGGCGCCCGTGATCACCAACAACGCGCCCGCAGCAGCCCAGGGCAGCGAGGCCGCAAAGGACGCCAGCCCCGCGGACGCCCAATCAGCCGCCTTCGGTGCAGACACTTTGCGGCGGACCAGCGCACCCAACGAATTCCAGCGGTTTGTGGCAGCCACCACCGGGCAGTCTCTGCGGACCTTCGGCCAGTCGTATTTCTCGGGCGGTGCCCAAACCTACGCGCCGGTTGAGCGCATTCCGGTGCCGGCCGAGTACGTTTTGGGGCCTGGTGACGAGCTGTACATCCGAGCCTGGGGCACCATAGACATCGACTACCGAACCGCCATCGACCGCAACGGCCAGATCAGCCTGCCCAAGGTCGGCACCTTTGCGGTGGCCGGGCTTCGGGCCAACGAGATCGAGGGGCA
>CAIVGK010000231.1 GCA_903905475.1 uncultured Burkholderiales bacterium
CACCTGCGCACGCACACCGAGTACTCCGTCGTCGACGGCACGCTGCGGATCGACGAGGCGGTGGCGGCCGCTGCCAAAGACCGGCAAGTGGCGCTGGCGATCACCGACCTGAGCAACCTGTTCGGCGCCATCAAGTTCTATGGCGCCACCTTCAAGGCGGGCGTCAAGCCGTTGATCGGCGCCGATGTGTGGCTCGAACCTGAAGGTTCCGACCGCCAGCCGACCCGACTGCTGCTGCTGGTGCAAGACCGCACCGGCTACCTCAACCTGTGCGAACTGCTCACGCGCTGCTGGCAGGGGCCCCCGTCGCAGTCACAGCCGTGGACCACCTGGGCCGCGTTGCGAGAACTCAACGGCGGGCTGATCGCGCTGTCGGGTGCCGACCTCGGCTCGGTGGGCCAGGCGCTGCTGGCACGCGACACCCTGCGCGCGCGCCAGCTGGCGATGCGCTTTGCCGACTTGTTCCCCAACCGCTTCTATCTCGAGATCCAGCGCGCCGGGCTGCCGGGCCAGGAAACGCACGTGCAAGCCGTCGTGCCGCTGGCCGTTGAGCTGGGCTTGCCGGTGGTGGCCACCCACCCGGTGCAGTTCCTCGAGACCGATGACTTCGAAGCGCACGAGGCGCGCGTGTGCGTGGCCGAGGGCGAAACGCTGGTCAATCCGCGCCGCATCAAGCGCTTCAACGCGCAGCAGTACCTCAAGACGCAAGCCGAGATGGAGGCGCTGTTCGACGACGTGCCCAGCGCGCTGGCCAATTCGGTCGAGATCGCTCGACGCTGCAGCCTCAAGCTGGTGCTGGGCAAACCGCAGTTGCCGGCCTTCCCGACGCCCGAGGTCGACGGCGTGCGCATGGCGCCCGAGGCGTTCTTTCGCCATGCGTCGCACCACGGGCTCGACGAGCGGCTGGTGCAGCTGTACCCCGACGCCACCGAGCGCGAACGCGAGCGGCCGCGCTACGAGGCCCGGCTCGAGTTCGAGATCGCCACCATCTTGAAGATGGGCTTTCCGGGCTACTTCCTGATCGTGGCCGACTTCATCAACTGGGCCAAGTCGAACGGCTGCCCGGTGGGCCCCGGGCGCGGATCGGGTGCCGGCTCGCTGGTGGCGTATGCGCTGAAGATCACCGACCTCGACCCGCTGCGCTACAACTTGCTGTTCGAGCGGTTCTTGAACCCCGACCGCGTGTCGATGCCCGACTTCGACATCGACTTCTGCCAGGCCAACCGCGACCGCGTCATCGACTACGTCAAGGACAAGTACGGCCGTGACGCGGTGAGCCAGATCGTCACCTTCGGCACCATGGCGGCCAAGGCCGCGCTGCGCGACGTGGGCCGCGTGCTGGGCATGGGCTACGGCCACGTCGATGCCATCGCCAAGCTGGTGCCGGCGCCGCCGGGCAAGGTGGTCACGCTGCGCCGCCCGCCGCCCGACGTGGACGGCAAGCCCGACACCAGCATGATCTACGCGCGTCGCGAGGCGCCCGAGATCGAGCAGCGCGAGACCCAGGAAGAAGAAGTCGCCGAACTGCTGGCGCTGGCCGAGCGCGTCGAGGGCATCGTGCGCAACGTGGGCATGCACGCCGGTGGCGTGCTGATCGCGCCGGGCAAGATCACCGACTTCTGCCCGCTGTACATGCAGCCCGGCAGCACCAGCGCGGTGAGCCAGTTCGACAAGGACGACGTCGAGGCCATCGGCCTGGTCAAGTTCGACTTTCTGGGTCTGGCCACGCTGACCATCCTCGAGCTGGCCAAGGACTTCATCCGCGCGCGCCACGCCGACCAGCGCGACTTCTCGTTCGAGGCGCTGCCGCTCAACGACCCTGGCGCCTACCGGCTGATGAGCGAAGGCAAGACGGTGGCGGTGTTCCAGCTGGAGAGCTCGGGCATGCAGCGCATGCTGCGCGACGCCAAGCCCAGTGTGTTCGAGGACGTGATCGCGCTGGTCGCGCTGTACCGCCCCGGCCCGATGGACCTGATCCCGAGCTTTTGCGCACGCAAGCACGGCCGCGAGGAAGTCGAGTACCCGCATCCGCTGATGCGCGAGGTGCTCGAGGAGACCTACGGGATCATGGTCTACCAGGAGCAGGTCATGCAGGTCGCCCAGATCGTGGGCGGTTACACGCTGGGCGGCGCCGACTTGCTGCGCCGCGCGATGGGCAAGAAAAAGCTCGAGGAAATGATGACGCACCGCGCCATCTTTGCCGAGGGGGCGGCCAAGAAGGGCATCGGCGAGCTCAAGGCCAACGAGATCTTCGACCTGATGGAGAAGTTCGCGGGCTACGGCTTCAACAAGTCGCACGCCGCGGCCTACGCGCTGCTCGCGTACCACACGGCCTGGGCCAAGGTGCATTACCTGGCCGAGTTCACCGCCGCCAACATGAGCGTGGCGATCGACGACACCGACAAGCTCAAGATCTTTCACGACGACGCGGTGGCGCTGGGCATCGTCTTCGAGCCGCCTGACGTCAACGCCGGCGGCTACCGCTTCGAGCCGATCACCCCGGCCGACGCCGAACGCCGCAAGGGCGAACGCGGCCGCGTGCGCTACGGGCTGGGCGCCATCAAGGGCACCGGGCAGGGCGCCATCGAGGCCATCGTGGCCGCGCGCACGTCAGGCGGTGCGTTCACCAGCTTGTTCGACTTTTGCGCGCGCGTCGACCGCGCCCGCATCAACAAGCGCACCGTCGAGGCGCTGATCAAGGCCGGTGCCTTCGACCGCTTTGGCGTCGAGCGCGCATCGCTGCTGGCCAGCGTGGGCCTGGCGTTCGAATTTTCCGATTCGCAGGCGGCGCACGCCGATCAGGGCGGCCTGTTCGACTTGGACGATTCGCACGGTTCGTCGACGCAGGAGCCGGCGCTCGTCGAGGCCGCTGCCTGGGGCATCCGCGAGCGGCTGATGCTCGAGAAGACGGCGCTGGGCTATTACCTGTCGGGTCACCTGTTCGATCAAAGCGTCGATGAGGTGCGTCAGTTCGCCCGCCGCAGCAACGCCGACGTGCTCGACAGCCGCGAGCCGCAGCTGCTCGCCGGCATCGTGGGCGATCTGCGGGTGGTCAACGGGCAGCGCGGGCGGGTGGCGATCTTCAAGCTCGACGACAAGACCGAGGTCATCGAGGCGGTGGCCAACGAGGAGCTGCTCAACGCCAACCGAGACCTGCTCAAGGACGACGAACTGGTGATCGTGCAGGGCAAGGTGCAGCCCGATCGCTTTTCGGGTGGGCTGCGCTTGAACGTGCAGCAGGTGTGGAGCCTGGCCGATGCGCGCTGCCGCTTCGGTCAGTACCTCAGCGTGCACATCAACGGCAGCGTGCCGGCGGTCGATGAGCTGCTGCGCGACTTCCCGCCGCGGCGCGTGCCCAGCGAACACGGTGAGCTGCTGCAGGGCCTGCCGGTGCGGCTGCACATCCGCCGCACCGCCGAGCACGGCGAGGTGCGCGGCGACCTTGACCTGGGCGAGCAGGCACGCTTTTATCCGTGCGACGAGGCACTCGAGCGCTGGCGGCTGGCCGCCCACGCCCGCGCAGCGCGCGTGGTCTACGAACACCCCACCGCCGACGACTACTGACCGGCCGGTGGCCTCCGGTCGCGCGCTGGGCGGCTAGAACTGCATCAGCCGCTGGCCCATGCGGATGGGGGTGCCCGGCACCAGCCCGTCGCACATCGCGAAGCCGCGCGGCGCAAACACGATGATGGTCGAGCCGTGCTGGAACCAGCCCATCTCGGCGCCCTTGTCGAAGTCGGCAGCGCAGGCCATCTCGTTCGGGCCCTTGTATTTCAGGTGCAGCAGCACGTCGATGAAGTGCAGCCGGATGCTCGCCACCAGGATGGCGGCCACCGGCACCAGCGTGATCTCGTGGCCGCCCTCGCGCAGCCGGGTGCGGATCACCGCGCGCTCGTTCTTGCAGTACAGCCGCTCGACACGCTTGAGCGCGATCGGGTTGACGTTCCAGGTGTCGCCCGAGATGTAGTTGACGTGCTCGACGTGGCAGTCGTGCGGCGCGTGGAAGCGGTGGTACATCGTCGAGGTCAGGCGCAAGGTGGCGTAGCAGCCGTCGCGGTAGCGCTCGGCGCTGGCCGCATCGCCCAGCAAGTCGAGCAGCGTGTACGGGAAGCCCTTGGCCTGGAACACGGTGACGCCGTCGATCGCCCCGCAGGCCCCGACGATGGCGTCGCACGGGCTGCTCAGCACCTGCGCGTCGGTGTCGATCGGGCGCGCGCCGGGTTTGAGTTCGCGAATGAAGCAGTCGTGCATGCTGGTGAAGTGCGTCTTGCGCGCTTCGCTCAGGTCGAGGTCGGAAAACGCGCGCCAGATGGCGATCGACAGGTCGCGCACCCACGGAATTTCGATCTTGCTGAACCAGCCCAGCCAGCGCGTGAGCGCGATGCGCGGCACCCGGTTGGTGAGCAGGAAGTTGAGGCCTTCGTGCTGCAGCACGCGGTCTTTGACGGAACGGATCGGAGCAGGTTTCATGCGGGTGTCACGTGGGGGGGTTATCAATCGGGCTTCGCAACTGTCGAGTGACCATGGACGAAAACTTGTGGATGTATGCGTTGGGCGCTGCGGCGCTGGCGCCGTTGCTGCCGGCCTTGAAACGCCGCTTCGAGCTGTCGCAGGCCAAGCACCGATCGCTGGCCGGTCACTCCCGCATGGCCAAGCGGGTGGCCAGGCTGGTTCCGTTCTATGCGTACGGTGAAGACCGTTTCTTCAACTCGGACGGCGCGCCGCAAGACGTGGCCGAGCGGCGCCGCGCAGGCTTGAAGCGTCTGGGCGACACGCTGCGCGAGCGCGCCCCGAAGTCGATCGCGATGACTGCCGAGGCGCAGGTCGGCGTGTCCGACATGCAGTTCACCAGCAGCTACCGCGTGCCCTACCAGTACGCGGGCTTGCTGCGCGAGTACGTGAAGACGGGCAGCTTCGTGGCGTCGTCCGAGGGCGTGATGATCACCGACCTCGACGGCAACCGCTACTTCGACCTCACGGGCTCCTACGGTGTCAATGTGTTCGGCTATGACTTCTACAAGGAATGCATGGCCGAGGGCAGCGCGCGTGCGCACGAGCTGGGGCCGGTGCTCGGCGCCTATCACCCCAGCGTGGCCAGCAACGTGGCGCGCCTGCGCGAGATCTCCGGGCTCGACGAGGTGTCGTTCCACATGTCGGGCACCGAAGCGGTGATGCAAGCGGTGCGGCTGGCGCGCTATCACACGCGTCGATCGCACCTGGTGCGGTTTTGCGGTGCGTACCACGGCTGGTGGGAAGACGTGCAGCCGGGCATCGGCAACCCGTCGCCGCCCAACAAGACCTACACGCTGGCCGACATGAGCGAGCGCTCGCTGACGGTGCTGCGCGGCCGCAGCGACATCGCCTGCGTGCTGGTCAACCCGCTGCAAGCGCTGCACCCGAACGCCGGTGCGCCGGGCGACTCGTCGCTGGTCGACAGCGGCCGCACCGCGAACTTTGATCGCGCGGCCTACACGCGCTGGCTGCAGCAGTTGCGCGAGGTCTGCACCGAGCGCGGCATCGTGCTGATCTTCGACGAGGTGTTCGTGGGCTTTCGCCTCGCCCCGGGCGGCGCGCAGGCGTACTTCGGCGTGCGCGCCGACATGGTCACCTACGGCAAGACGCTGGGTGGCGGCTTTCCGGTGGGCGTGGTGTGCGGCCGCAAGGACCTGATGAAGCGCTACCGCGACGACCGGCCGGCCGACATCTGCTTTGCGCGCGGCACCTTCAACTCGCACCCCTACGTGATGGGCGCGATGCAGGTGTTTCTGGAGCGCTTGCAAACGCCGCAGATCGAGGCGCTCTATGTCAATCTCGAGGCCACTTGGAACCGCCGCGCGGGCCTGATGAACCAGCGCCTGAGCGAGCTCGGGCTGCCGGTGCAGGTGGCCAACCTGTCGTCGATCTGGACGGTGCGCTACACGCGGCCCTCGCGCTACAACTGGATGCTGCAGTACTACCTGCGCGAGGCGGGTCTGGCGCTCAGCTGGGTGGGTACGGGGCGTTTCATCTTCAGCCTCAACTACACCGACGCCGACTTCGATGCCGTGCTGCAGCGTTTCGTGGCGGCCTGTCAGGCCATGCAGGCTGATGGCTGGTGGTGGGAAGTTCCCGGCCTGTCCAACAAGGCCATCAAGCGCGGCATCCTGAAGGAGATGCTCGCCGCGAGGTTCTAGCCGAGGGCGGCCGGAGTGGCCTGCGGCGTGCGAACCACGCCGCAGGCCGCCCCCGGCCGTGCAGGCAGTCAAGACTTGCGCAGACTGGTCATCGGATCGATCAGCTCGCCGCGCAGCAGGTACATCGGTGCCTTGTAGTACAGCGCGATGTCGTGGAACGGGTCGGTCAGGATCTTGGTCATCCACGCCAGCCCGGCCATCACGCCTTGCAAGAAGAACAGGTGGACCGTGCGAAACAGCAAGCCGCCCGCACCGATCACCAGCCACATGGCGCCGACGTGGCGAACGAACTCGGTCGCGTTGGCGGCCGGCTCGAAGGCGCCCAGCAGGCTCGGGTCGATCCACAGCAGCAGCGGTGATGCGGCCCAGATCGCGATCAGCACCACCTTGCGGCGCAGGTTGTAGCCGACCTTGATGGCTTCCTTGTGCTCGTGGGTGGCCTGGTTCACCTCGTCGTAGGACGTCGGCTCAAAGAAGAAGTGGCCCGCCTGGCGGCTCGTCATCGACACCAGCCAGGCCACCAGCGCGGCGGCCACCGGGTCGGTGAACAGCAGCACATAGGCGCACACGAAGCTGATGGCGCTCAGCAAGTGCAGCGACTGGTTGATGCGGCTGTGGTGGTAATAACGGTGGTCGTCATGCCGTTGAACTTCGAGGGTTCGAAAGAATTCGCGCACGCTGTCTCCTGGGTGGTGGACGGTTGGGCAGCCGCTGCACGGCTGCAGTTCGCGACTGTGACGCCGCTGCGTGAAAAACCTGTGACGGTCGAGCGGGTTGTCTGCGCGTCATCGAATTGCCGCAATCGGTGGCCAGAATGCGCCGCAGGCATCCAGGGACTGTCGATGACGTTGATCAGTGAGACCTGTGCGACCCGACCCACCTGGCGCATTGCCTACGTGACCGAGACCTACCCGCCCGAGGTCAACGGCGTGTCGATGACGGTGGCCCGTGTGGTCGAGGGCCTGCGCACGCGCGGCCACCGGGTGCAACTGGTGCGCTTGCGCCAGCACCACGGCGACATCCCGCTGCACGCCGACGGCAGCGGCGAGGTGCTGATGCCCGGTTGGCCCATTCCGCGCTACCCCGGCTTGAAGATGGGGCTGCCGCAGGTGTCCGCGCTCGTGCGGCTGTGGCGTGCCGACCGGCCGGATCTGGTCCACATCGCCACCGAGGGGCCGCTGGGCTGGTCGGCGTTGCGCGCCGCCCGCCGGCTGGGTTTGCCGGTGTCGTCGGACTTTCGCACCAACTTTCACGCCTATGCCTCGCACTACGGGCTGAGCGTGCTCAAGCGCCCGGTGCTGGCGTACCTGCGCTGGTTTCACCAGCGCACCGCGTGCACGATGGTGCCCACCGAGTCGCTGCGCCGAGAACTCGAATCGCACGGCTTTGGCCACCTCAGCGTGGTGGCGCGCGGCGTGGACTCCCAGCGCTTCCACCCCGACAAGCGCAGCGCCGAGTTGCGCCGCCAGTGGGGCGTCGACCCCGACGCCATGGTCGTGCTGTGCGTGGGCCGCCTGGCAGCCGAGAAGAACCTTGATGCCGTGGTGTCGGCCTACCGCGCGATGCACCGCGTGAATCCCAAGGTCACGCTCGTGATGGTGGGTGATGGCCCGGCGCGCGCGTCGCTGCAGGCGGCTTGCCCGCAGGCCCTGCTCGTCGGTTCCAAGACCGCCGACGAGCTCGCCGTGCACTACGCCTCGGCCGACGCCTTCGTCTTCGCCAGCCTCACCGAGACCTTCGGCAACGTCACGCCCGAAGCGATGGCCAGCGCACTGCCGGTGCTGGCCTTCGACTACGCGGCGGCCGCGCAGCTCATCCGCTCGGGTGAAAACGGCCTGCTCGCACCGTGTGGCGATGCCCGCGCATTCGATGAACTCGCCGCGCAACTTGCCGCCGACCCGGCACGCGCCGCCGCCATGGGGCAAGCGGCCAGGCGCACGGCCGAGCAGCTCGACTGGGCCGGCGTGCTCGACAAGATCGAAGCGCTGTTCGCCAGCGTGCTGCGCGGCGGCCATGGCGCGCCGGCGGCGGCAAACGCATCGGGCTCGGTGGCCTCATCCATCGCCAAGGCCTAGGACTGCACTACCGCCTGCCCCGCCGGGGCAGCGTCGGGTGCTCCACAGCGCACGTTCCCATGCCCACAGGTTTCTATCTGGTCATCGCCTCGCAGTTCTTGTCGGCGCTGGCCGACAACGCGCTGTTGATCGTCGCCATGGCCCGCATGCAGGAGATCGGTCTGTCGGGCTGGTGGGCGCCGCTGCTGAAGCTGTCGTTCACGCTGTCGTACGTGGTGTTCGCGCCCTGGGTGGGCACGCTCGCCGACGCGGTTCCCAAGGAGCGTCTGATGGCCTGGATGAATGGCCTGAAGGTCGTGGGCGCCATGCTCATGCTGTGGGGCGCCCACCCGCTGCTGGCCTACGGCCTGGTCGGGCTGGCCGCTGCCGCCTACGCACCCGCCAAATACGGCATCGTGACCGAGCGGGTGCCGGCTTCGCGGCTGGTGGCGGCCAATGGCTGGATCGAGGTGTCTATCGTTTGTGCGGTGCTGCTGGGCGCTGTCACCGGCGGGGCGCTGATCAGCCCGCAGCTGGCGGCATCGAGCCTCGCGACCGAGGTGCGTCAGCTCGCCGCGCTGGTGCTGGCGCAGCCCACGGCATGGTTGCCGGGGCTGCTCGTGATTTCGGCGCTGTACGCCGTGGCAGCGTTGCTCAACCTGGGCATCCCGCCCGGGGATCGGCGCTACGCCATCACCTGGGAGGGCCCGCTTCGGATGGTTGGCCAGTTCCGGGCCGCCAACATCGAGCTGTGGCGTGACCGCGACGGTGGCTTGTCGCTCGCCGTCACCACGCTGTTCTGGGGCGCCGGGGCCACCTTGCAGTTCATCGTGCTGGATTGGGCGCAGCGTGCCTTGCAGCTCGGACTGGACCAGGCGGCCTACCTGCAAGGCGCTGTCGCCGTTGGCGTGGTGGTCGGGGCGGCCTTGGCCGGGCGATGGGTGCGACTTCAGCATGCCAAGCGGGTGTTGTTGATCGGTGTGGCCATGGGACTGTTGACGCCTTGCATGACGCAAGTCCACAGCCTGACCTGGGCCATTGCGTTGCTGGTTCTGATCGGCGCCAGCGCCGGCTTTTTTGTCGTGCCGATGAACGCCTTGCTGCAAGACCGCGGGTGCCGCATCCTCAGCGCCGGCCGTTCGATCGCCGTGCAGGGGTTCAACGAAAACCTCAGCGTTCTCGCCATGCTCTCGATCTACGCGGCCTTGCTGGCGCTGGAGTTGCCCATCGGCTGGCTGATCTGGGGTTTTGGCTTGCTTGTCGCGGGCATCATGGGGCTGTTGATGGCTCACGATCGCCGCTGCGACGCGCTGGCGGTGCGTGCTGCGGGTTGTCCGTAGGACGTATCGTGGGGGCATCGCGCAGCGGCGCGTTTTGCCTGAAAGATCTTCCACCCGATGAGCAAGGCCTTCACCAAGGAATCAGACGACGGCGATGACGACGACGAAGTCGGCGCGCCTTCGATCCCGGCCGGTGCCAAGAACTACGTGACGCCGGCGGGCTACGCCCGGCTGCGCGCCGAGCTGATGAGCTTGCTCGATGTCGAGCGCCCGAAGGTGGTCGATGTGGTGTCGTGGGCGGCCAAGAACGGCGACCGCTCGGAAAACGGCGACTACCTCTACGGCAAGAAGCGGCTGCGCGAGATCGACCGGCGCATCCGCTTTCTGTCCAAGCGACTGGACATCGCCGAGGTCGTGGACCCGTCGGTGCATCACGGCAGCGACCGGGTGTTTTTCGGCGCCACCTTGCGCTACGTGAACGCCCGCGATGAAACCCGCACCATCACCATCAAGGGCGTCGACGAGTCCGACAGCACGGTGGGCGAGGTCAGCTGGATCGCCCCCATCGCCCGCGCGTTGCTGGGTGCCAGGGTGGGCGACGAGATCCGCGTGCACACACCGGCAGGCATGGACACGATCGAAGTGCTGGAGGTGAACTACCCCGCCGCGCCTTCGCTTACTGGCTGACGCCTGAACGCCCGCTCAGGGCTTGGTGCGTCCGACGTGCAGCACCGCGGCCGATCGCTTGAGCGTGCGGATCACATCAGCCAGGTGCAGGCGGTCGCGCACCGCCAGCAGCAGCTTCAATTCGGCGGTTTCGGCCACGGCCTGGTCGCCCATGTCGATGTGCGTGATGTCGGCCTCGGCGGCGGCCACGGCCGTGGCCACCTCGGCCAGCACGCCCTTGCCGTTGCGCAGCAGCAAGGACACGCCGGTCTCGAACGCGCGCGTGGGCTGCTCGGCCCAATCGACGTTCAGCCAGCCCTCGCTGTCGCGGCCGAACAGGCGCTTGCCCACCGAACATTCGGTGGTGTGGATCAGCAGGCCCTCGCCACGGCCAAGGTAACCGAGGATCGAGTCGCCGGGGATCGGCCGGCAGCAACTCGCCAACTGCACGGAGAGACCTTCGCTGCCGTCGATCAGCACCATGCTGTGCGCCGGGGTGGATTCGTCCAGGCCGTAGCGTCCCATCGTCAGCGTCACCGCATCGGGGCGCGCGCCGTGCTCGGTGAGCAGCCGAGCCAGCCGCTTGGCCACGATCGAGGCGATCTTGCGGCCCAGGCCGATGTCGGTGAGCAGTTCATCGCGGCTGCGTGTGCCACTCCAGCGCAGCAGCGTCGGCCACACCGAGGGCTGCGTGCCCGCGCCGTCATCGGGTGGCATCGACAGCCCTTCGGCGCGCAGCGCCTGGGCGAGCATCTTGGCGCCGAGGTCTTGCGACTCCTCGAGCTCCATGGTCTTGAGGTGGTGACGAATCTTGGAGCGCGCGCGCCCGGTGCGCACGAAATTGAGCCAACCCGGGTTTGGCTTGGCGCCCGCTGCGGTGACGATCTCCACCACGTCGCCGCTGTGCAGCTCGGTTCTCAGGGCGACCGGCTCGGCGTTGACCTTGGCCGCCACGCAGTGGTCGCCCACATCGGAGTGAATGGCATAGGCAAAGTCCACGGGTGTAGCGCCCTTGGGCAGCGCGAGGATCTTCGACTTGGGCGTGAACACGTAGACCGCATCGGGGAACAAGTCGATCTTGACGTGCTCAAGGAACTCGCTGGCGTCGCGTGTCTCGTCCTGGATGTCGATGAGCGACTGCAGCCACATCGCGCCCAGCCGTTGCGCTTCCTGGGCGTTCGACGGTGCGTTGTTCTTGGTCTTGTACATCCAGTGCGCGGCGATGCCTTTTTCGGCCACCGCGTGCATGGGCTCGGTGCGCATCTGGAACTCCACCGCAGTGCCCAGCGGACTGACCAGCGTGGTGTGCAGCGACTGGTAGCCGTTGGCCTTCGGGATGGCGATGTAGTCCTTGAAGCGGCCCGGCAGCGGCTTGTAGAGCTGGTGCAGCACGCCCAGCGCCAAGTAGCACTCGGGCAGCGTCGACACCACGATGCGAAAGCCGAAGATGTCGCTCACCTGGGCGAAGCTCAGGTGCTTTTCGCGCATCTTGCGGTAGATGGAAAAGACCGTCTTCTCGCGCCCGAACACCTGGACCTTCAGGTTGGCCTGGGCAAACGCCCGCTCGACGTCGCGCTGGATGCGCTCGACGATGTCACGGCGATTGCCGCGGGCCTTGAACACGGCCTTCGACAGCGCCTTCTCGCGCCAGGGGCGCAGGTACTGAAACGACAGCTCCTGCAGCTGGCGATAGGTCTGGTTGAGGCCCAGTCGGTGGGCGATGGGCGCATAGATGTCGAGCGTCTCCTGGGCGATGCGCAGCCGCTTGTCGGAGGCCATCGAGCCCATCGTGCACATGTTGTGCACGCGGTCGGCCAGCTTGATCAGAATCACCCGGACGTCGCGCGCCATGGCCAGCAGCATCTTGCGGAACGACTCGGCTTGCGACTCCTCGCGGGTCGAGAACTTCAGCTTGTCGAGCTTGGTGAGCCCGTCGACCAGCTCGGCCGTGGGCGCGCCGAAGCGCTCGATCAACGCGGCCTTGGTGATGCCGCAGTCTTCCATGGCGTCGTGCATCAAGGCGGCCATGATGGCCTGCGCATCGAGCTTCCATTCGGCGCACAGCCCGGCCACCGCGATCGGGTGCGTGATGTAGGGCTCGCCGCTCGCGCGGTACTGGCCGAGGTGCGCCTCGTCGGCGAATCGGTAGGCGTCTCGAACCCGACGAATCTCGCCGGGGTCCAGATAGTCGAGCTTGCTCGTCAGCGCGTCAAAAGACGCCGCTGCGGCGTTGTTGACCACCGGCACGGGCGCACCCGGGCGACGCCGTGACAGCGTGGAGTGATCCTTGACGGAGTCGCCAGACGGGGTGCCCATTCGTCGAATTTATCGCTTATTTCCGGCGCCAGGCCCGGGAACGGGGTGGCGCTGCGTTGTCCCCAAAGGAAAAACGGCCCCGAAGGGCCGTTCGCAGAACGAAAAATGCCGCTGATCAGGTCAGAGCGGCACCTTGCGCAGCATTTCGATGCCGACTTCACCGGCTGCGATCTCGCGCAGCGCGGTCACGCCGGGCTTGTTCTTGGTCTCGATCTTCGGCGCGTGGCCTTGGCTCAGCATGCGGGCACGGTAGGTGGCGGCAAGGACCAGCTGGAAGCGGTTGGGGATCCGGGCGAGGCAATCTTCCACAGTGATGCGGGCCATTTGGTGCTCCAAAAGTGTGACGGTGGCGACCTCAATCGAGGTTCAAGGCCTGAAAGACGGCGGGTTGGTTCTTCAGCAGCACCGAGTACCTCAGTCGCTGCGAATGAACGATGGTTTTCAGATCGAAAACAGCCGTCTCAAAGTGGGCGTTGATGATAACAAAGTCGAAGTGCCGGGCCTGAGCCACCTCGACCCGCGCGTTGACCAGTCGCTGCTCGATGACTTCGGCCGAGTCCTCGGCGCGGCGGTTCAAGCGCTCGGCAAGCTCTCCCCAGCTCGGCGGCAAGATGAAGATCAGCACCGCCTCGGGCAGCAGCGCCTTGAGTTGCAGCGCACCTTGCCAGTCGATCTCCAGCACCACGTCGTGGCCGGCGGCCACCTGGGCCTCGAGTGACGCCCTCGACGTGCCGTAGAGGTTGCCGTGGACCTCGGCCCACTCCAGGAAGTCACCGCTGGCGATCATGCTGCGAAAGCGCGCGTGATCGACGAAGTGGTACTCGAGGCCGTTTTGCTCCCGACCGCGCGGCGCGCGGGTGGTGTGCGACACCGAAACACCCAGGCGCTCGTCCGTTTTCAGCAAGGCCTTCACCAAGCTGGACTTGCCCGCGCCGCTCGGCGCCGAGATCACGAAAAGGCTGCCGGCTTGCTGCATGGCGCTCACTCGATGTTTTGCACCAGCTCGCGCAACTGCTCGATCAAGACCTTCATCTCGAGCGACAAGTTGGTGAGCTCGAGCGACGATGACTTCGATCCGAGGGTGTTGGCTTCGCGCAGCAGCTCCTGAATCAGGAAGTCCAGCCGCTTGCCGAGTTCGCCGCCGGCCTTGAGCAAGCGCGCCATTTCGTTGAAGTGCGAGTCCAGCCGGGACAACTCTTCAGCCACGTCGATGCGGATGGCGAACGCCGCCGCTTCGTTCATGGCGCGTTCGGCCAGCGCTTCTTGCGACAGCGTCTTGGCCGCCCCGGTGATGACCAGCGCCTCTTGCCAGCGCTCGAGGAACTTGTGCTGCTGACGGGCCACCGCAGCGGGCACCAGCGGCGCGGCTTGCGCGGCCAGCTCGCGCAGGCGGTTCACGCGATCGAGCAGCGCGTCGGCCATGCGTTGGCCTTCGCGGGCTCGGGCTTCCTGCAAGCCCGCCACCGCACCGCGTGCGGCGTCCATGGCCACTTCATCGAGTTGTTCGGGGCCGGAGGCGTCCTTGCACCACTGCAAGATCTCGTGGACCGACAGCTCGCGCGCTTGCGGCAGCCAGCCGCGCACCGTGCCTTGCAGATGCGACAGGCGGTTGAGCTGCTCGGCCTGCGGTTGCGGCCACGGGGTGCTGCTGCTGGTTTGCGTGCTCAGCCGCAGTTCGATCTTGCCGCGGCGAAACGACGCGCCCACGAGTTCGCGCAGTGCCGGTTCGAGCGAGCGCAGCTCGTCGGGCAATCGCAAGCTGAGGTCGAGAAAACGCCCGTTGACCGAGCGCAGTTCGACCGTGACGCTGGCATTTGAAGCGGGGGTGGATCGTGTGGTCGGAGCATCCGAAACCGCGGCCTGGGAGGGTGCTTCCGCGCGGTTTGCCGAGGTGCTCGCGTAGCCGGTCATGCTGTAGACTGACATTGAGTTTTTACCCTCTGCAAACCGCCGATTATGTCAAAGCTCAAGCCCGCGCCGCTGCCCCCCGGCACCGTCATCGGGGGCTATCAGATCGTCAAAAAGCTGGCGGCCGGTGGGTTTGGTGTGGTCTACCTGGCCGAGGACGCCAAGCAGCATCTGGTGGCCGTCAAGGAATACCTTCCTTCATCGCTGGCCGAGCGCGCGCCCGGTGAATTGACGCCTCGCGTCAAGCCCGAAAAGCAGCCGCTGTACCGGCTCGGGCTCAAGAGCTTCTTCGAAGAAGGTCGATCACTCGCGCAGATCTCGCACCCGAGCGTGGTGTCGGTGCTGAACTTCTTTCGCGAGAACGAAACCGTCTACATGGTGATGAACTACCTGCAGGGCGAAACGCTCCAGGACTTCATCGTCACCGCGCGCGATCTCAAGCGCGACAAGGTGTTTCGCGAGTCGACCATCCGCTCGCTGTTCGACGAAATGCTGCGCGGCCTGCGCATCGTTCACCAGCACAAGATGCTGCACCTCGACATCAAGCCAGCGAACGTGTTCATCACCAACGACAACAAGGCGGTGATGCTCGACTTCGGCGCGGCGCGCGAGGTGCTGAGCAAGGAAGGCAACTTCATTCGCCCGATGTACACGCCCGGCTTTGCCGCCCCCGAGATGTACCGACGCGGCGGCACCCTGGGTCCGTGGACCGACATCTACGCGATTGGCGCGTGCATCTACGCCTGCATGCAGGGCTACCCGCCCAACGACGCGCCGCAGCGCACCGAAAAAGACAGGCTCTCGCTGAGCCTGTCGCGCCTTCGCAATGTCTATTCCGACAACCTGCTCGAGGTGACCGAGTGGTGCATGTCGCTCGACGCGCTGTCGCGTCCGCAAAGCGTGTTCGCGCTGCAAAAGGAACTCGCCCGCGAGACCGAGCGCCGCTACACGAAGCTCACGTTCGGTGAGCGGCTCAAGCTGCAGCTGGAAAACCTCTCAACCGGCGCCAAGGCCTGATCGCGCTCAGACGCGTCCCCTCACGAACCCCCATGCGTTTTTCCGTTTACCAAGTCAGCCGCAAGGGCGGGCGCGAAAAGAACGAGGACCGCATGGGTTACTCGTACACCCGCGA
The DNA here is from genome assembly GCA_903905475.1 of uncultured Burkholderiales bacterium. Lineage (GTDB taxonomy): Bacteria > Pseudomonadota > Gammaproteobacteria > Burkholderiales > Burkholderiaceae_C > PBB1. The sequence goes on from CAIVGK010000231.1 coordinate 15,530, forward strand.
TTCGGGTCTGTTTGCCGTGGCCGACGGCATGGGCGGCCACCCGGAGGGCGAGGTGGCGTCGCAGGTGGCGCTGCAGACGATGTCGGCGCTGTTTCAGCGCGACTGCAAGCCCCTGCTGGCCGACCCGATCGATTTCCTGCAGCGCTCCATCACCTCCGGCCACCAGCAGCTGCTGCGGTATGCGGCACAGCGCGGGCTGTCGGACACGCCGCGCACCACCGTCGTGGCCTGCGTGCTGCAAGGGGATCAGGCCTACTGGGCGCATTGCGGCGACTCGCGCTTGTACCTGGTTCGCGACGGAAAGCTCCTCGCGCGCACCCGGGACCACTCCTACAGCGAGCTGCAGGATGCGCTGCACTCGGTGGTGCCGATGCGCGAGCAGCCCAACCGCAACTTCTTGTTCACCTGCCTGGGCAGCCCGGGCAAGCCGCTGATCGACACCGCGGGGCCTTTTGCGATGCAAGGCGGCGATCGACTGCTGCTGTGCTCCGATGGTTTGTGGGGCACGGTGACCGACGCGGTGATCACCGAGCAGTTGTCGCGCCTGTCGATTGGCGAGGCGGTTCCCGAACTGGTCGAGCAAGCGCTGCGCAACGGCGGCGCCACCTGCGACAACGTCTCCGTGATGGCGATCGAGTGGGAAACCGCCCAGGCCGACGCGAGCGGTGTGTCCACGCGGGCCCTGGGCGAGGAGGTCTTTGCCTCCACCATCCAGGCCAGCGTTCTCGGCCACGATGCCGCCGACGATCTCGACGATGCCGAGATCGAACGCTCCATCAAGGAAATCAACGACGCCATCCGGCGCACGTCCCAAAAAAACAGAATCTGAAGGAGCCCGCCATGGGTTTTGAACGCACGCAAGCTCGGGGCGTCGATGCGCTGCGACCGGTCCGCATCACACGCTCGTACACCAAGCACGCCGAGGGCTCGGTGCTCGTCGAATTCGGCGACACCAAGGTGCTGTGCACCGCCTCGGTCGAAGAAAGGGTGCCGCCGCATCAGCGCGGCTCCGGCCGGGGCTGGGTGACGGCCGAGTACGGCATGCTGCCGCGCGCCACGCACACGCGCAGCGACCGCGAGGCGGCCTAGGGCAAGCACAGCGGGCGCACGCTGGAAATCCAGCGCCTGATCGGCCGCTCGCTGCGCTGCGTGTTCGATCTGTCACAACTCGGCGAGCGCACGATCTCGCTCGACTGCGACGTGATCCAGGCCGACGGCGGCACGCGCACGGCGGCCATCACCGGTGCGTTCGTGGCCGCCCACGACGCGGTGAGCGGCCTGCTGGCCCAGGGCAAGCTGGGCGCCTCGCCGATCCGCGACTTCGTGGCCGCCGTGTCGGTGGGCATCGTCAACGGCGTTCCCTTGCTCGATCTGGAATACATCGAGGACTCGGCCTGCGACACCGACATGAACGTGGTGATGACCGGTGCCGGCGGTTTCGTCGAAGTGCAGGGCACGGCCGAAGGCGCGGCGTTCTCGCGCGACGAGATGGCCAGCTTGCTGCAGCTCGCCGATCAGGGCATCCGCCAGCTGGTCGCGGCGCAGCGCCAGGCCCTCGGGCTGTGACGCCATGAGGTTGGTGCTGGCTTCGAACAACGCGGGCAAGCTCGCCGAGCTGCAATCGTTGTTCTCGCCGTTGGGCCTGTCGCTTGTGTGCCAGGGCGAGCTGGGCATCGCCGAGGCCGACGAGCCACACCTGACCTTCCTCGAAAACGCGCTGGCCAAGGCGCGCCACGCCGCACGCCACGCGGGCGCGGCGGCGATTGCCGACGATTCCGGCCTGTGCGTTGACGCACTGGGCGGCGCGCCCGGCGTGCGTTCGGCGCGCTATGCCCAGGATTTCGGGCAACCCAAGGGCGACGCTTCCAGCAACCGGGTGCTGCTCGAACAGCTGGCCGGGGTGAGCGCCAGCGCGGACCGCACGGCGCGTTTTGTCTGCGCGCTGGTGGCGGTGCGCTCGGCCGACGACCCGCAGCCGCTGGTGGCCCTCGGGCGCTGGCCGGGCGTGATCCTCACTGAGCCGCGCGGCGAGGCCGGCTTTGGTTACGACCCGCTGATGTTCATTCCCGCGCTGCAATGTTCGGTGGCCGAGCTGAGCGCGGCCGACAAGAACGCACGCAGCCACCGCGGGCTGGCTGCGCGCGACATGCTGCAGCAAATGCGCGAGGTCTGGCGCCTTGGCTGACATCCCGATCACCCCCATCGCCGCGACCCCGCCGGCCGCCGGCGACGAGAGCGGCACCACGCCGATCGACCTGCAGCAACTGCTCGCGCGCTACCTGCGGCCCGGCACGCTGAGCCTGACGGCGATGCCGCCGCTGTCGCTGTACGTGCACCTGCCGTGGTGCCTGAAAAAGTGCCCCTACTGCGACTTCAATTCACACGAGCACCGCCCCACGGCGGGCGACGATCTGCCCGAAACGCGCTACCTCGATGCGCTGCGCTGCGACCTGGAAGCCGCGCTGCCGTTCATCTGGGGCCGCCGCGTGCACTCGGTGTTCATCGGCGGCGGCACGCCGAGCCTGTTTTCGCCGGCGGCCATCGAGCATCTGCTGGGCGACATCCGCGCGCTGCTGCCGCTCGAGCCGGGCTGCGAGATCACGCTCGAGGCCAACCCCGGCACCTTCGAGCGCGACCGCTTTCGCGGCTACCGCGCGGCAGGCGTCACCCGCTTGTCGGTGGGCGTGCAAAGCTTCGACGACGCCAAGCTCGCCGCACTCGGGCGTGTTCACGACGCGGCGCAGGCGCGTGCTGCGCTGGCCGAGGCGAGCGAGGCGTTCGACACCTTCAACCTCGACCTGATGTACGCGCTGCCGGGGCAAACGCTGGCCGAGCTGCAGCACGATCTGGCCACCGCGCTGTCGTTCTCGCCGCCGCACCTGTCGATCTATCACCTGACGGTCGAGCCCAACACGCTGTTCGCCAAGCACCCGCCGTCCGGCGCGCTCGCGCTGCCCGACGAAGACATCGCCTTCGACATGCTCGACCACCTCGCGCAGGCCACCGAAGCAGCAGGCCTGGCGCGCTACGAGGTGTCGGCGTTCGCACGTCCCGGGCATGCCTGCGCGCACAACCTGAACTACTGGCAGTTCGGCGACTACCTGGGCATCGGCGCAGGCGCGCACAGCAAGCTGAGCTACCCCCACCGCGTGGTGCGCCAGGTGCGTTTTCGCGACCCGGCCCGCTACATGCAGCACGCGCTGGGCGGCCATGCGGTGGCGCAACAAGAAGAGGTCGCGCGCAAGCAGCTGCCGTTCGAGTTCATGCTCAACGGCTTGCGGCTGAAGCAAGGCATCGAGCTGGCTCGCTACACCGAGCGCACCGGGTTGCCGCTCAGCAGCATTCACCCGGCGATCGACGAAGCCGTGCGCCAGGGCTGGCTGCAGCGCGACGGTGGCTGGATCCAGCCCACCGTGCGCGGCTACGACTTGCTCAACGACGTGGTCGAGCTGTTCTTGCCCGCCAGCGACTGAGAGCGATCGACCTCAGACCCGGCTTTGCGACAGGCCGTTCGTGCTGCGCAAGCGTTCGATGAGCTTGCCGGCGATCTGCGTGAGCGGCAGCACCTCGTGGGCGGCGCCTGCGGCGATCGCCTCGCGCGGCATGCCGAACACCACGCAACTGGCTTCGTCCTGGGCCAGGTTGTAGCTGCCGGCGTCGCGCATTTCCTTCATGGCTGAGGCGCCATCGGCGCCCATGCCGGTGAGCATCAGGCCGAGCGCGTTGGGGCCGACGACGCGGGCTGCCGACTTGAACAGCACCTCGACCGATGGCTTGTGGCGGTTGACCGGCTCGCCATCGACCACGCGGGCGATGTAGTTGGCACCGCTGCGCTCCACGCTCAGGTGTAAGCCGCCCGGTGCGATGTAGGCGTGGCCGGGCAGGATGCGCTCGCCGTCGCGCGCTTCGGCCACGCTCATGCGGCACAGGCCGTCGAGGCGCGCCGCGTAGCTCTTGGTGAAGCCGGGCGGCATGTGCTGCGTGATGACCACGGCTGGACAGTCGGCCGGCAGGTTCATCAGCACTTCCTTGGTCGCCTCGGTGCCCCCGGTGCTCGCGCCGATGAAGATGATCTTTTCGGTGGACAGCCGGCCGATGGCCGCCGCCGGTGCGCCATGGCGTGCGCTGTCTGCGCCTGCCACGGCAGCGGATTGGCTGGGCGGCGGCGCGCGGTGCATGCGCGCTTTCGACGCGATGCGCACCTTGTCGGTGATGTCTTGCGCGAGCAGCTTCAAGCCGTCGGCCACGCCGATCTTGGGCTTGGCCACGAAGTCGATGGCGCCGAGTTCGAGCGCGCGCAGGGTGACGTCAGCGCCGCGCTCGGTCAGTGTCGAGACCATCACCACCGGCATCGGGCGCAGCCGCATCAGCTTGCCGAGGAAATCAATGCCGTCCATGCGCGGCATCTCGACATCGAGCGTGATCACGTCGGGGTTGAGCTCGCGGATCATCTCGCGGGCGATCAGCGGGTCGGCGGCGGCGCCCACGCATTCCATGTCGGGTTGTCGGTTGATGATTTCGGCGAGCAAGCTGCGCACCAGCGCAGAGTCGTCCACCACCACCACACGTGTCTTGGCCATGTTGCTTGTTCAGGTGATCGAGAAAGGGTTGGGCACGCGCCCCGCTCAAAAGAGGTCCACCGATCCGCCGGCAGAGCTCGACTTGACAGCCCGTTCGGTGGCCATGCGGTCTTGCACCAGCAGCGCTTCGGTGTTGGTGGGCGCGAGCCGCTTGACCATCGCCTTGCCGCTGGCGGGCAGGAAGCACACCTTGCGCGGGTAGATGTCGAGCACGTCTTTCGACAGCACGGGAATGCGTTCGGTCTTCAGGTACTCGAGCACGAACGTGGTGTTGCGCTCGCCCACGTTCATGGTCGTCATGCCGCTGACCACCTGGCCGCCGCCAAACACCTTGGCTTCCATGCCCGAGCGGCTCGCGCCGCGCTTGAGCATTTCGTTGATCAGCAGTTCCATGGCAAACGAGCCGTAGCGGCCTGAATCGCCCACGCCATCGGGCAGCATGAAGTGGTTCATGCCGCCCACGCGGGCGCTGCGGTCCCACAGGCACGCGGCGATGCACGAGCCCAGGGTCGTCATGATGAGCAGATCCTGGTTGTCGACGTAGTACTCGCCGGGCAGCACCTTGACCGCGTCGCTCTTGAAGTGAGCGTCGTAGAAGAAGAAAGAGGCCTGGCCGGGCTTGGGCACCTGCGCGCGCAGCTTGGCCAGCCGCGAACCCGGTGCCGCAGCCCCTTGCGCGATGGTCGTGAGCGATTCGGCCAGAGGTGCCGCTCGGGACAGGGCGCCCCAGGCGCTGTCGCGGCTGCCAGTCGTGAAAGTCATGGGGTCTTGTTGCCGTGGGTGGGCATGGGGTGACTGAACAAGGCCGCGGTGTGCGGGTCTCAGACGCGCTCGTAGATCGTCTTGCCGCGCAGCCGAAACAGATTGCGCGCTTCGGTGAAGTTCTCCGAGTGGCCCACGTAGAGCAGCGCACCTGGCTTCATGCAGGCGTGCATTTTTTCGAGCACCTTGATCTGCGTGGCGGCATCGAAATAGATCATCACGTTGCGGCAGAACACGATGTCGAACGGCTCGCCGAGCGACCAGCGCGAATCCATCAGGTTCACCGCCCGGAACTCGATCATGCGGGCCAGCTCGGGCTTGACGCGGATGTGGCCTTCTTGCGGGCCTTTGCCGCGCAGGAAGTGCTGATGCAGCCGCTGGGGCGTGAGCCCGCGACAGTCTTGCGGATAGACCCCCAGCTTGGCCTTGGCGAGCACTTGGGTGTCGATGTCGCTGGCGACCATCTTCACGCCGTGGTTGGCCCCCAGGGTCTCGGCCACGGTCATGGCAATCGAATAGGGCTCCTCGCCGGTCGACGCCGCACTGCACCAGATGCGCAGCCCCGACTTCGAGCGCGCGCGCAGGTCGTCCACCAGCGCCACGAAGTGGTGGTCCTCGCGGAAAAAAGAGGTCAGGTTGGTCGTCAGGCAGTTGACGAACTCCTGCCATTCGACTGCGGCGGCCTCGCCCGATTCGTGTTCCAGCCACTGCAAGTAGCGTGCAAACGAGGCGTGTCCGGTGTCGCGCAGGCGGCGCGACAGGCGGCTGTAGACCATGGCCTGTTTGCCGTCGCCCAGGCTGATGCCGGCGCGTTGATAGATCAGGCCGCGCACGCGGTCAAAGTCGCCCCGGTCGAAGGCCAGGTCGTGTTCCATCGAGGGTGCTGCAGAACCGTTTCGGCTTGAAGAACTGCCACTGATCACTGCCGACATCGTCACTTTCTCCATTCAACGCGAGGGTCTGCGAGGACGGGGTCCCGGCCAGACCCCTTCGGGGTTGTGTCTCGTTATCGGTTTCCTGATGCTCCGCTTGAGTCTGCACATCGGGTTGCATGGGTGGAACTGATCCGTTTTTGCCGCCTTGTTCGGGCCGATCGGCGCGACGGCCCACCGCTAGACTCGATCCGTAATCACTCCCGCCACGCATGTCACCCACCGACCCCAGGGACGAGCTCCAGTTGCAGATGGCCCTGCAGCTGTTGCAACAGGCCGGACGTGAGTTGCCTCTCGACGCGCAGCCTGGTTCGGTGCCTTGGTTGCAGTCGGTGCTTGATGCGCTTTGCGATTTGTCGAGTCGCGATCCGCTCACCGGGCTGGCCAACCGCCGGCAGTTCGAGTCGACGCTCGTCCGCGAGGTCGACCGCGTGGCGCGTTCCGGCGAGCCTGCGCTGGTGCTGCTGGCCGACATCGACTTGTTCAAGCAGGTCAACGACACCCACGGGCATTCGGCAGGCGATCTGGTGATCAAGTCGGTCGCCGCCGCCTTGCAGCATTGCGTTCGCCCCATGGACACCGTGGCGCGCTTTGGTGGCGAAGAATTCGTGATCATCTTGCCCAACTGCGCGCCGGCATTCGGCCATGCCGTGGCCGAACGCATCCGCGCTCAGGTCGAGCAGCAGGTGGTGCGCGTGGCGCCCGGCGTCGAACTGCAGACCACGGTCAGCATCGGTGGGGCCTTTGCGCCGCAGTGGGTGCGCTCGTCGCCGCTGATCTGGGTCGAGCGCGCTGATCGACAGCTGTACCGCGCCAAGAGCGAAGGCCGCAACCGAGCCTGCCTCGAGCACGCAGCCGTCTACCAAGTCAGCGCCGAAGAAAAAAGCATGCTCTTTGGAAACCCCCAGCCGCAGGACCCCGAATGACCGCCCCGAACGAATCCAGCGTCCGAGCCGGCGCACCCGCCAGCGCACGGCTTGCGCGCACGATGGCCGTGACCAGCGGCAAGGGCGGCGTGGGCAAGACCATGGTGTCGGCCAACGTGGCTGCCGCGCTGACGCGCCGCGGTCAGCGTGTGCTGGTGCTCGACGCCGACCTGGGCCTGGCCAATCTCGACGTCGTGCTGAATCTGCACTCCAAGGTCACGCTGCACGATGTCTTCGAAGGCAAGGCCGAGCTCGAATCGGCCATCGTGCCGACCTCGGGCGGCTTTTCGGTGCTGCTGGCGGGGTCCGGCCTGGTCGAATACTCAAGGCTGACCAACGATGTGCGCGAGCAGTTGCTGGCCATCGTCGAAAAAATGAAGCCGCGCTTCGATGTCATCTTGATCGACACCGGTGCGGGCATCTCCGATGTGGTGCTGTTTGCGGTGTCGCTGGCCGACGAGGTGCTGGTGGTGGCCACGCCCGAGCCCACCTCGCTCACCGATGCCTACGCCACCATCAAGGTGCTGGCCACGCAGCAAGGGCGCCGCCGCATCAAGCTGATCGTCAACCAGGTCTCACGGCCTGGTGAGGGGCGTGCGATCCGCGGCCAGTTGCAGCAGGTGGTCGACCGCTTCGTGTCGCCTGCGCTGGTGGACGGGGCCCCGCTCAAGCTCGATCTGATCGGCGAACTGCCCACCGACTCGGCGGTGCGCGAGGCCGTGCTCAAGCGCCAGTTGCTGGTGGAGTCGATACCGGGCTGCGCCGCATCCAAGGCCATCGGGTTGTTGGCCGACAAGCTGCTGGCCTGAGCGCTGGCCGCGCCGGGGGCCCGTCACTCGGGCGATGGCCTGATCATCTTCAGCATTCGCGTGTGCGCTTGGTTGGCCGCCGTGGCTGCCGGCTCGCTCGAGCGCAACAGCACCAGCAAGGCGCCATGGCCGCCATCGGCCGCGCGGGCCTGGGCAAACGCCATCACTTCGTCTTTTTGAACCAGCCAGGTCTTGACCTTGGACTTGAGCACCGGCTCGCGTCCCGGCGAGCCATTGCCCTTGCCGTGGATCACGCGCACGCAGCGCAGGCCCCGGCGCACCGATTCGCGCAGGAACGCCCCGAGCTGCTCGCGCGCCTGATCGCGGCGCAACCCGTGCAGATCTTGCTGCGCCTGGATCGACCACACGCCGCGGCGCAGCTTGCGCACCACCTCGGGCCCGATGCCCTCGCGTCGGTACGACAGCGCGTCGTCGGTCTCGAGCAGCCACTCCACGTCGAGCTCATCAGAGATCGTCTCGCGCAGCACCGCGGCCTCGTCGAGCTCGCGCTGCCGCGGCAGCGGCTCGGCTTGCGGGCGCCGCAACGGCTCGCTGGCGCCGCTGCGCAGCGGCTGCACCGGGCCCACGGTGAGCGCAAACAGATGGCGTTCGCGCTGCTCGCGGGCTGCGGCGGCGCGTGCCTCGGCGGCCGAGCGCGCTGCGGCGGCCGCCCGCTCGGCCAGCGTCTTCTTGACGCTCAGCAGCTCGCTCAGGCTGCGCAGCGCTTTCACAGCAGGCCCCGCTCGGCGAACGACACCACGCCCGCGCGCCCCACCACCAGGTGATCGAGCACGCGCACGTCGACCAGCTGCAGCGCGGCCTTCAGCGTTTGCGTCAGGTACTCGTCGGCGCGTGACGGCTCGGCCACTCCCGACGGGTGGTTGTGCGCCAGGATCACCGCGCTGGCTTGCAGCTCGAGCGCGCGCTTGACCACCTCGCGCGGGTAGACGCTGGTTTGCGTGAGCGTGCCGCGAAACATTTCTTCCAGTTCCACCAGCTGGTGCTGCGCATTGAGAAACAGCACCGCAAACACCTCGTGCCCCAGATGCGCGAGCTTGAGCTGCAGGAAATCCTTGACCTGCTGCGGTGAGGTCAGCACCGCACGCTCGGCCAGCTCTTGCGCCAGCGAGCGCCGCGCCAGTTCCATCACCGCGGTGATCTCGGCGCGCTTGGCCGGGCCGAGGCCCTTGACGCGCTTGAGATCGTTGGCGCCGGCGTGCAGCAAGCCGCTCAGCCCGCCGAAGGCATCGAGCAGTTGCTGCGCGAGCTGCAGCACCGACAGCCCCGGCAGCCCGGTGCGCAGCAGCAAGGCGATCAACTCGGCATCGGCCAGCGCGGCCGGGCCCAGGGCCAGCAGCTTTTCGCGCGGCCTGGCAGCCGCCGGGATGTCCTTGAGCACCATGAGCCCCAGTCGTGCCGAGCACGCTCGTAAAATTGAGCCCAGTCTATCCAACCGGGCTTGCCCTTGAACTCAGTACTCGCCGGGTCTTTCCTCACGCTGCACTACCGCCTGGCCGGTCCGGACGGCGCCAACATCATCAACACCTTCGACGACAAGCCGGCCACGCTGTCGATCGGTGGCGGTCAGTTGGCGAGCGCGATGGAAGCGTGTCTGATGGGCCTTGAAGAAGGCACCCGCATCACCTTCGAGCTGCCCGCCGGCGAGGCCTTCGGGCCGCGCAATCCCGAGCTGATTCAGCGCGTGACGGGTCGTCTTCTCGACGAGCTCGGCGCCCCCGAAGAGCCGTACCGCCAGGGCGAGGTGGTGCAGTTCCCCACCCCCGACGGTCAAGGCTCCTACGCCGGCGTGGTGCGCGAGGTGGCCGACGACTGGGTGCTGTTCGACTTCAACCATCCGCTGGCCGGCGTGCCGGTCACCTTCGAAGTTCAGCTCATCGGGGTGTTGTGATGACCACCAATGTCCGTGTCGAGGAAGTGCTGCTGGCCGAGCCGCGTGGCTTTTGTGCTGGCGTGGACCGCGCGATCGAGATCGTCGAGCGCGCGCTCACCAAGTTCGGCGCGCCGATCTACGTGCGCCACGAGATCGTGCACAACACCTATGTGGTCAACGACCTCAAGACCAAAGGCGCCATCTTCATCGAGGACCTGGCCGACGTGCCGCCGGGCGCCACGCTGATCTTCAGCGCCCACGGCGTGTCCAAGGCGATTCGCACCGAGGCCACCGAGCGCGGCTACACGGTGTTTGACGCCACCTGCCCGCTGGTCACCAAGGTCCACGTCGAGATGGCCAAGCTGCGCAAGGAAGGCTACGACTTCATCATGATCGGCCACAAGGGCCACCCTGAAGTCGAAGGCACCATCGGCCAGCTCACCGAAGGCATCCACCTCGTCGAGGGCGTGGCCGATGTCGAGCGCCTGCAGGTGTCGAGCGACACGCCGCTGGCCGTGGTGACGCAGACCACCTTGTCGGTGGACGACGCGGCCGAGATCCTGGCTGCCGTGAAGCGCCGATTCCCGAACGTGCGCGAGCCCAAGCAGCAAGACATCTGCTACGCCACCCAGAACCGCCAGGACGCCGTCAAGGTGATGGCGCCCAACGTCGACGTGGTGGTGGTGGTGGGCAGCCCGAGCAGCTCCAACAGCAACCGCCTGCGCGAGGTGGCGCAGCGCCTGGGCACCGACGCCTACATGGTCGACTCGCCCGAAGACCTGCAGCCCGAATGGTTCGTCGGCAAGTCGCGCGTCGGGCTGACCGCCGGTGCGTCGGCGCCCGAAATCCTGGTGACGCAGGTGATCGAGCGGCTGCGTGCGCTGGGCGCGGTGTCGGTGCGCAGCACGCCCGGGGTGCTCGAGACGGTTCACTTTCCGCTGCCCATGGGGCTGGGCGACAAGTCGATGAACCAGGCCGGCTGACCCGGCGGGCCAGCCACGGCCGCGCTAGAGGGCGCTGCCTACAATTCCGCGTTCACCCCATCACCTCGGTCGACCCGCTTCGACCGCACCGCCATGCTCGACATCAGCCTGCTGCGCAAAGACCTCGGCAGCGTCATTGCCAGCCTCGAAAAGCGCAAGTCGCCGCAGCCCTTTCTGGACGTCGATCGCTTCCAGTCGCTCGAGGCCGAGCGCAAGACGCTGCAAACGCGCACCGAGGAAATGCAGGCCCAGCGCAACAGCCTGTCCAAGCAGATCGGCGCGTTCAAGGGCCGCGGCGAAGACACCACGGCGCTGATGGCGCAAGTCGGCGGTCTGGGTGAGCAGCTCAAGGCCTCGGCCGAACGGCTCGAAGCCATCCAGAGCGAGTTGTCGCAGCTGCTGATGGCGCTGCCCAACATGCCGCACGACAGCGTGCCGGTGGGCGCCGACGAGACCGCGAACGCCGAAGTGCGCCGCTGGGGCGCGCTGCCCAGCTTTGATTTCACGCCGCGCGATCACGTCGATCTGGGCGCGCCGCTGGGCCTCGATTTCGATCTGGGCGCCACCCTGTCGGGCTCGCGCTTCAGCTTCTTGCGCGGGCCGGTGGCCAGGCTGCACCGCGCACTGGCTCAGTTCATGATCGACCTGCACACCGAGGAGCACGGCTACACCGAGTGCTACACGCCGTACATCGTCAACCGCGAGGTGCTCGAAGGCACCGGCCAGCTGCCCAAGTTCAAGGAAGACATGTTCTGGGTCACGCGCGGTGGCGATGTCACCCAGCCCGAGCAGTACCTCATCTCCACCGCGGAAATCTCGCTGACCAACAGCGTGCGCGGCCAGGTGCTGAGCGCCGATCAGCTGCCCATCAAGCTCACCGCGCACAGCCCGTGCTTTCGTTCCGAAGCCGGCAGCGCCGGGCGCGACACGCGCGGGCTGATTCGCCAGCACCAGTTCGACAAGGTCGAGATGGTGCAGATCGTGCACCCCGATCACAGCGAAGCCGCGCTCGAAGACATGGTGCGTCATGCCGAGACCGTGTTGCAGCGTCTGGGGCTGGCCTATCGCGTGTTGCTGCTGTGCAGCGGCGACATGGGGTTTGCGTCGAGCAAGACCTACGACCTCGAGGTCTGGGTGCCCGCGCAAAACACCTACCGCGAGATCAGCTCGTGTTCGAACTGCGACACCTTCCAGTCGCGCCGCATGCAGTCGCGCTACAAGACCGCGCAGGGCAAGAACGAGCTCTTGCACACCCTCAACGGCTCGGGTGTGGCGGTGGGGCGCGCCTTGGTGGCGGTGCTCGAGAACCATCAAAACGCCGATGGCTCGATCAACGTGCCGCCCGCGCTGCGGCCTTACATGGGCGGTCTCGAGGTGCTCAAACCGTGAACGCCAAGGCCTGCTGCGCATGACCCTGCGATAGAATCTGCGGTTCCGGTTTTGACCAACCGGCAGCATTCAAAGATGCTGGAGCGGTGGCAGAGTGGTCGAATGTACCTGACTCGAAATCAGGCGAACCGTAAGGTTCCGAGGGTTCGAATCCCTCCCGCTCCTCCAGTCAGACAGAGCCCTTCCCAGTGAAGGGCTCTTTTTTTTCTGAGCCCCAAACAGCGCGGGCCTGCGGCGGCTAGCTCAGTCTGTGCTCGAGCGTCCCGAGGACGCCACAGGCCGCTGCCGGGCCGCCACGCCATCGACGAAGCGGCCGAAGGCGTCGAGCAGCGCAGCGCCATCGAAGGACGGACCCTCCAGCATCGCCAGCGCGTGCACAGTGGCTTCCAGCGTCGAGACCTGGTCGGCTCGCCGCGCCGCGCGGATCGCGCCGTAGCAGCTTGGCGCCGGCGCGTCCAGCGACAGCCGCGGCAGGCTCGTTCAAGCCCCGAGGCGTCTTGAATCCCTTCGTTGGCTGATCCAGGCTGAGCGCCGCCGCGCTCTGCTTGGGTGAACGCTCATTTACCGGCGACCGCCAGCAAAGCCTTGGGATTGGTGCGGGCGATCGTGAGCAGCGTGCGGGCGGCCCCGCTGGGTTGCTTGCGGCCTTGCTCCCAGCCTTGAAGCGTTCGGACCGACACGCCGAGCAGGGCTGCAAACTGGCTTTGAGACAGACCGGTCTTCTGGCGTGCCTCGGTTGCGGGCGAAAAGACGAGCTGCGTCTTTCCGGTCTTCATGTCGCGAATGGACTCCAGGAGCTCGGCTCCAAGATCGCGTGTGGCCTCGTAGGCGGCGAGTTCCTTGGCGCCGAGAGGTTGTTTACTGTTCGAGTGCACGGCGAATCTCCTTGAGTACAGGCCCGCTCAGGTTGTCGGTCTTGGCCTTGGCGTAAAGGGTGAGCAGCACGATTTCTTCTTCCTGGTTCTTCACGAAGTAGATGACGCGAACGCCGCCGGACTTTCCCGTTCCCTGCCGCTTCCAGCGGACCTTGCGCACGCCACCGGAATCCGGAATCACAACGCCAGCCGCGGGCTCCGCAGCCAGAAAAACTGCGAATTCGGCTCTTTCCTCTTCGGACCAATACAGCGGCCACTGCCGCTGAAAGAGGGGAGTCTCGACAACCGTGAGCATGCTTGGAATATACGCCTAAGGCGTATGATTGGCGGTCCCATTTCCTGATACTTCCCTGCTAACGGGCCCCGCACCGAGACCGGTTCGCTGGTGACTGCTTCCACCTCCAGTCAGACAGAGCCTTCCCAGTGAGGGGCCTTGTCCGAGCCTTGAACAGCGCGGGCCTGCAGCGGGTGGCTCAGTCTGTGCTCGAGCATCCCGAGGACGCCGCGGGCCGCTGTCGGGCTGCCACGCCAGCGACAAAGCCGCCGAAGGCGTCGAGCAGCGCAGCGCCGTCGAAGGACGGGCCCTCCAGCATCACCAGCGCCTGCACGGTGGCTTCCAGCGTCGAGATCTGGTCGGCGCGCCGCGCCGTGCGGATCGCGCCGTAGCAGCTCGGCGCCGGCGCGTCCAGCGACAGCCGCGGCAGTGCCGCCAGGGCCGGGTGCTCCACAAGCATGCGCAGGCTCTTGCGCCACGTCGCGTCGATGACCACCAGGCGCAGGGGCGCGTCCATGGTCGTCTGCGGGGCCGACGGCGCGGGCGCGGCAGGCACGTCGGGGTAGAGCAGCCGCGTGTGGCGCCCGGGGCGCTGCAGCAGGGCGGCCAGCGCCCCGGGCGTGTAGCGCTCGCCGACGACCACCTCGCAGTTCGCCAGAGACAGGCGCAGCAGCGCCACGCTGTTTTTCGCCTGGTGCTGTTCGTGCGGATGCTGCAGCACCAGCACTTCGGTGCGATGGGCGGTCGGCCGCGCGAGCGCGCACACGCAGGTCACCTGG